>JAISIQ010000075.1 GCA_031261945.1 Methanobrevibacter sp. | reverse complement strand
ATGACAATAGAAGATATTCCTAAAGATTATGATCATAAAAAAGAAAAAGAATGGCAAAATAAATGGGATAACGATCAAATTTTCAAATTCATAGGAGATGGAACTAAACCTAAATATATAATTGATACTCCTCCTCCTTATCCAACTGGCTCAATTCATATGGGTCATGTTCTTAATTGGGCTTATATTGATATAATAGCTAGATATAAAAGACTTCAAGGAAAAGATGTCTTGTTTCCACAAGGGTGGGATTGTCATGGTCTTCCTACTGAGGTTAAAGTTGAAGAAATTCATAATATAAAGAAAAACGATGTTTCAAGAGCTGAATTTAGAAATATGTGTATTGACCTTACTCGAGAAAATATAGCTATGATGAAACATCAAATGCAATCTATTGGATTTTCTCAGGATTGGACAAGAGAATACATAACTATGACTCCTGAATATATGGAGAAAACTCAATATTCCTTTTTAAAAATGTTTGATAAAGGTTTAATATATCAAGGAATTTTTCCTGTTAATTGGTGTCCTCGTTGTGAAACAGCTATTGCTTTTGCTGAAGTAGAATATAATGAAAATAAAACATTTTTGAACTATGTAAATTTTAAACCAGTTGATAAAGCAGCTGATAAATCAATTGATTCTAATAAATCAGAAGGTGTTTTAATAGCTACAACTCGTCCAGAGCTTATGTCTTCTTGTGTAGCAGTTGTAGTTAATCCTGATGATGATAGATATTCTGATATTTTAGGTAGTGAGGTTAAAGTTCCTTTATCTGGTCAAACTGTTAAAGTAATAGCTGATGAGGAAGTTGATCCAGAGTTTGGTACAGGAGCAGTTATGGTTTGTACTTTTGGTGATAAAACTGATGTAACATGGGTTAATAAACATAATCTTGATATTATTGAAGCTATTGATGAAAAGGGACTAATGGCTCCTGCAGCTGGAAAATATGAAGGAATGACTCTCCAAGAATGTAAAATAGCTACTATTGAAGATCTAAAATCTGAAGGATGTATGGTTAAGCAGGTTGAAGTTGATCAAAATGTGGGACAATGTTGGAGATGTAAAACACCTATTGAAATTTTAGTTAAAAAACAATGGTTTGTATCTGTAAATAAACTTCTCGATGATATAAAAGAAGCAACAAATGAAATGAATTGGGTTCCAGAACATATGAAAAGCCGTCTTATTAATTGGGCAGATTCTATGGAATGGGATTGGTGTATTTCAAGACAAAGAATATTTGCAACTCCTATCCCTGTTTGGTTCTGTAATAGCTGTGGTAAGGTTCATATAGCTAGTGAAAGTGAAATTCCTGTTGATCCAACACAAACAGCTCCAAAAGATTTTGTTTGTGAATGTGGTGGAACTGAATTTACTGGTGAAGAAGATGTTTTAGATACATGGATGGATAGTTCAATTTCACCACTTTCAATAGCTGGATGGCCAAATCCAGAATATGGTGATAATTTCCCTGCTAATCTTCGCCCACAAGGGCATGATATTATTAGAACATGGGCATTTTATACAATTCTTAGGTCTAAAGCAACCACTGGCCTTAAACCATTCGATGAAATTGTTATTAATGGAATGGTCTTTGGTGAAGATGGCTATAAAATGAGTAAATCTAGAGGAAATGTAATAGCTCCTGATGAGGTAATTAGTGAATATGGGGCAGATGCTCTTAGAATTTGGGGAGCTAATAGTGTTCCAGGTTCTGATGTTCCTTTTGATTGGAAAGACATTAAATATGGTTATAAATTCCTTAGGAAATTCTGGAATGCCTTTAGATTTATTAGTATGCATATTTTTGAGGAAGAAACTAAAAAAGAAACTAAAAAAATAGCTAAAAAAATAGCTAAAGTGGATATAGCTAATTTAGAACCACTGGATAAATGGATTCTTTCAAAATTTAATAAACTTATTAAAGAAACAACAGAAGCATTTGAAACTTATAACTTTGCAACAGCTATTAATTCTATTCAAAGATTCATTTGGCATGATTTTTGTGATGAATATATTGAATCTGTTAAATATAGATTTTATAATAAAGAAGAAGATGAAATAGCTATTAATTCAAAAGCTGCTGCTAAATTTACTTTAAAAACTATTGTTGAAGATACTTTAAAGCTCATGACTCCAATAACTCCTCATTTTGCTGATGAAGTTTATAGTTATTTAGTAGAAAACAAAGCAGTTAAAGAAATAGCTAAATCTATTCAATTAACACAATGGCCAATAGCTATTGATGAGTTAATTGATGAAAGTTCAGAAAATAATGGAGAAATAGCTATTGGTTTAATTGGAGAAATTAGACGATTTAAATCTGCATCAAAAATCCCTCTTAATGCTCCATTATCAGAAGTTAATGTTTATTCAACAGATAATGATTTGATTGAAAGATTAAATAGCTTTGAAGATGATATTAAAGGAACTTTGAAAATAAAAACTTTTTCTTTAAACATAGGAAAACCAGATATTAAAGAAAAAGTTGTAGAAGTTACTCCTGCTATGGATAAAATAGGTCCTCAATTTAAAGGAGAAGCACCAAAAATAATAGAATATTTAACAAAAACAGATCCAGAAGAAATAGCTAATTCTTTTGATTCTGATGGAAAAATAGCTATTGATTATAATATTATTACAGAAGAACACATCAATATGAAAAAAGAAATCGTTGGTGCAAGTGGTAAAAAGGTTGATGTTGTTAATTCAGAAGAATTAGGATTAATAATTGAAATAACAAAATAATATTATGATATAGTAATAAGATTATTAAAATAATTTTTAAAAATTTAAGAAGATTTCATGATTTTAAAAGTAAAAAATCTAAAAAATGTTGGGGGAGTTGTTAAAGCACCTCCTTCTAAGAGCTATACTCACAGAGCAGTGATAATAGCTTCTCTTGCAAATGGATATTCAAAACTTTTTGATCCTCTTGTATCTGAAGATACATTATCTTCTATTAAAGCTTGTGAAGCATTTGGTGCTGAAATAGCTATTTCTAACAAAGGAGGAGAGGAAACAGCTCAGACTTTGGATATTGAAGGAACTACATCTCTTCATAATTATTCAAAAGAAGCTATTGATTTAATGAATTCTGGAACAACTCTTAGAATAATGACTTCTGTTGCAGGATTAGCAGATAATGAAACAATATTCACTGGAGATGATTCTCTTAAAACTCGTCCTATGGAAATGCTTCTTGAAGCTATTAAACCATTAGGTGGAAATGCAAGATCTATTCCAAAGAATGGAAAACCTCCAATAGCTATTAAACCAGGATTTATTGGGGGAAAAACTGCTATTGATGGAAGTGTTAGTTCTCAATTTATTTCATCTATTCTTATTGCTGGAGCTATTTCAAAAAAAGGAATAAATCTTGAAGTAAAAGGAGATTTCATCTCAAAATCTTATGTAGCTATGACTTTGGATGTTATGGAAAAATTTGGAATTATAATTGAAACAGATCTTTTTACAAAGCATGAAGATTGTGATATAGTTGATAAAAAATGTTTTTCTACTTATTTTTCAATTAAACCTCAAAAATATATGGCTACTGATTATGTAGTTGAAGGAGATTATTCTTCTGCTTCATATCTCCTTGGAGCAATAGCTATTTTAGGTGGGGAAATCAAGATTAAAAATCTCTTTAAAGACTCAAAACAAGGAGATAAATTTATTTTAGATATTTTAAAACAAATGGGTGCAAAAATTGAAATAGCTGAAGATTTTGTTACTCTTAAATCTAATGGAAATCTCAAAGGAATAGCTATTGATTTACATAATGCTCCTGATCTTCTTCCAACTGTTTCTGTTTTAGCTTCTCTTGCTACTGGAACTACAACTATAACTGGTGTTAAACATGCAAGATATAAAGAAACAGACAGAATAGCTAAATGTGCAGAAGAATTAAAAAAATTAGGTTGTGAACTTGAAGAAAAAGACGATGGAATGGTAATAAAAGGAGGAATCCATTCTGGAAAAGTCAAATCTCATGATGATCATAGAATAGCTATGGCTTTTACATTAGCTGGATTAAAACATGAAATAGCTATTGAAAATGGGAATGTTTTTGATGTTTCTTTCCCTAATTTCATTGAAGCTATGAAAGAAATTGGAATTGAATTAGAATTATTAGAATAGCTATTTATAATTTCAGTATAATTCCATGGTTTTTATTGAGGATTAAATAGTACATTGTAATGTGAATTGTAATAAGTGGAAAAAATAATCTTTTAATTAAGAGAATTAACATGGTAAATAAGAAAGTAATTGTTATTATTATAATAATAACTATGGCGGGGGTGATGTTTTTATTGAATTTTGCTTCTGAAAATAAAAATAATGAAATTACAAATAATACAGATAACAAAAGTAGTGATAACAATTTAAACAATTCTAATATTACTAATTTTTCAAAGAATTATCCAAAATCAACATCAAATGAATTTTCCAATAAAAAAAGTTCTAAAGGCAAAATTTCAGTCAAAAATAAAGAAATATTAAAGAATAAAAAGACAAATGAAACAATGTTGGAAATTAATCCATTAACGAAGAATGAAGCAATTAAATTGGCAAAAAATAACATTTATTTAGGGCATGATTTAATATTTGGAAATAATGCATATGAGTGGCCTGGAGGGGCTTGGCAAATTTATGTCTATAATAAAACCACAGGAGAAATCGTCGATTTTTATATAATTGGACAATATGGAACTATAT
>JAISIQ010000062.1 GCA_031261945.1 Methanobrevibacter sp. | reverse complement strand
ATGGGGAAGAAAATATCAATGCTCTTGCAGATGCCTTCTCAATAAGTAAAGAAGAAGCTACTAAAGTTCTCCAGAACTGTGACAATGATTTAAGAATGGCAGTTAAGTTACTTAGAATGAAATCATTAGAAAATCAGAAGAAGTAAAATTTATAAATTAAACACTTAACTATCAGCAAATATAAACTCCATATAACTTTATTTATTTTAAAATCATATTTATTCTTATTAATTATTATTATTAGTATTAGCATTATTATTACTATTATTATTAGTATTGATATTAGTATTAATAATTAATATTAATATTAGATTAGTATTAGTATTATTGCAAAATAATATACTAAATACAATTAGGAGTATTACTATTAATGATTTTATTAATAAAAGTCATTATTAATACAAATACCATGGCAAAAAAAATAATAAGAAATAATAATGAATAATAAGGAATAAGAAATAATAAAAATATAAAATATTATTAATAAAATAATAGAAATCATTGCAAAAGTATAAATGTAGGAAATATAGAAATCCGAATAAAAAAATAGATGGTTAATATGGGATGGACTTCGCTTTTCTTAGAACTTAGTGGAAAAAAAGTAGCTTTAGTTGGAACTGGAGAAGTAGCTAGCAGAAGAGCCCATAGATTTCTTGATAATGATGCTGAAGTAATACTAATTGGAAAATCAATTTCAGATGAATTAAAAAACAAAGGAGCTATTCTAAATAAAACAAAAGATCACGAGGAATTGAAAAAAATTGTAGATTGGTCAGATATTGTTGTAATAGCTAGTGGAAATAAAGAATTAAATGATTATGTTTCATCAATTAGTGGAAAAAAACTAGTTAATAGGGCAGATTATCCTGAAAAAGGAAATTTAATTGTCCCTACAAATTTTTACTTAGATGACATTCAAGTTTCAATATTTACCAATGGAAAAAGTCCTTTAATGGCTCGTGAACTTAGAAAAAAAATACAAGCCACAATAAAAAAAGAAGATTTACTTCAAATAAAAATACAAGATTATGCAAGGAATATTTTAAAAGAAAAAATAGACAATCAAAAAGAAAGAAAAGAATATTTATATAAAATTCTTGAAGATAATGAAATAAAAAAGCTATTAAAAGAAGAAAAATTAGAAATAGCTCAAGAATATATAAAAAAATTAATAAACAAAGATATGAAAACTACAAAATAATTAAATTAATAATTAAATTAATAATTAAATTAGTAATTAAATAAACAAACAGGAAGGATAGCTATTGATAATCAATATTAGAGTTGATCATAAAATTGCAGATATAGAAACAATGGAAAAAGTAGCTAATAACTTAAATGAGCAATTTCATGATTTTAGAGATAAGTTTCATATTCAAGAGTATATTGAAATAGCTACATGCAATAGAAATGAATATTACATCCATACTGACTTTTATCATTATGATCATCCTTTATTAGATGATTCAAACGAGCATATAATTATTGACTGGGAAGATGAAGCTATTACCCATCTTCTTAAATTAGCATCAGGCCTGGAATCTATGATAATAGGCGAAGATCAAATTTTAGGGCAAATCAAAGATTCTAAAAAAATAAGTGAGAAAGAAGGACATTGTGGAAAAGTTTTAGATGCTCTTTTTACAAAAGCTATTCATGTAGGTCAATCAGTAAGGAAAAAAACCAAAATCAATAGAGGTTCTGTATCTATTGGTTCTGCAGCTGTTGATTTAGCGGGAATTTATTTTGATGATTTAAAAGATAAACATGTTTTGGTAATTGGTGCAGGGAAAATGGGAACATTAGTTGCTAAAGCATTGGCAGAAAAGAATTTGAAAGCTATTTTCGTTGCAAATAGGACTTATTATAAAGCAGTTAGATTAGCAGAAGAATTAAATGGAGAAGCTATTTTACTTGATGATCTGCAAGAATATCTTCCAGATGCAGATTTAATAATTAGTGCAACAGGTTCTCCCCATATAATTTTAAATAAAGAAAAAGTACAGGACATAATTCCTGAAAATAAAAGATCAGGAGTAATAATGATAGATTTAGCTAATCCTCGAGATATTAGTGAAGATATTGGTGATTTAAATATTAAATTATTTAATATTGATGATTTAAGAGGAATAGCTAATGAAACAAAAGAAAATCGTCAGAAAGAAGCAGAGGAAGCCGAAAAAATAATCAAAGAAGAGTTTTTGCTTCTTAAAAAATCATTTAAAATTATGGAAGTTGAAAGCTTAATTTCAGCTATTCGTCTATCCATGGAAAATATTAGACAGAAAGAGTTAGAAAAAACTCTTAAAAAGCTTAAAAATTCTGATGACGAAGTCATAATAGACAATCTTTCTAAGTCAATTGTGAATAAAATATTTCATGATATATCTAAAAATATTAAAAAAGCTGCAGAAGAAGATGAGTCTCAAGCAATAAAACTAATTGAATCCATTTTTGAAAATAATTGTTAAAACTATCTAATTTTCAGTGAAATAGTGCCTTCCTATTAATCCTAAAAATCTACTAGAAAAAATAGCTAAAAATGGCATTAATAAAAAATTAAATAATATAGAACCTAAAATACCTAAATCAAAAATAAAACCTTCAAAAATTAATTCTACTACAAATGAAGCTGATGATAAGAATAATAGGGCTATTATGAATTCACTAATTCCCATATTTTTTATTTTATGATATATTGTTTTTATATCAAAAGCAGATTTTAAACGAGAATGATGATATTCAAAATTCAAAATAGCCCCTTCTATAAAAAATACTGAAAAAATTAAAACCAATATTAGAAATATAGCTATTAAAATGCCTAAAACAATATTATCAAAAACAATAACTTCTAAAATTAAAATTAAAGCTATTATCATAGGAATAACTAAATATCCAATTACAATTATTGTTTCTTTAATTCCTTTTATGATTAAAGATTTCATATTTTTAAATTTAGGCAATATATCATTACCATGAATTGTATCCCCAATTATTGTAGCTAAATAGCCAATTTCAATGAATAAAACTAAGGTAGCTATTATTGAAGCTAAGATAGCTAAAATATTACGATTTCCAAAAAGATTAGGAATCACATCTAATAATGATAAAATAATTCCAAAAATAATATAATTAGGATAACTTTTTAAAGAATAAATTAATGAATTTTTGATTCTATTTTTTAAGTACAAATCTTACCACCAAACCATAAAAATAAGACTAAAACTCTAAACAAACATGTTTTTAGGAGAATTATCTTTAGATTTAAGATTATTAATTGCTTTATTAATATGTTTCATGGAAATAATATCTTCATCTCCATATATAGCTGAATGGAGAGATGATTTCAATATCTTTTCTTTGATATCTCTTCCAGATAATCCTTTTGTTAATTTAGCTATTTTTTCTATGTCTAGTTCTACTTTTAAAGGCAATTCTGAAATATATTTATTAAAAATAGCTATTCTTTCTTTTTCATTCGGAATCATAAATTGAAACTCATCTTCAAAACGACTTCTAAGAGCATGATCAAGTTGTTCAGGATTGTTAGTTGCAGCTATTGTTACAACGCCTTCATTTTCATGAACTCCATCCATTTCAGTTAAAAGAGCATTAACTACTTCAGACACATCCCCTCTTGATGATTGAAATCTCCTATGAAGTCCAATCGCATCTATTTCATCGATGAAAATTACTGATGGTGATGTTTTTACAGCTAAATCAAAAAGATTATGAATTTGCTCTGCACCTTCACCAACATGATTACCAATTAAAGTTGTTGCTTTTATTAAATACAATGGAACATCTAATTCATTAGCCAATGACTTAGCTAACATCGTTTTACCAGTACCTGGAACCCCATAAAATAAAATATTTCTAGGAGCCCAAGCACCAAAGCTCTCAGGATTTTCAAGATATTTCATTATTATTTTACATTTGTTTTTAGCTTGATCTTGACCTATAATATCTTGTATTTTTAAATCTGAAGATACTGCTTCCATATCTTTAGTATGGTGTTTTTTTTCAGGTACGAGAACAATAGTTGTCTTTTCCCCAATTACAGAATCATCAGGGTCTAAAGCCAATATTCTAAAGCCATAATCAGGGATAATTTTTTGATCAAAAAGATATGATCCTTTTTTTACTTTTGTTCCCATCCATTGTTCTCTTGCATAATGTTCAAAAAAGTTCTTATCAGAAATTTCTAAAGGATGAGATTCCATTAAAGGGAAATTAAATGGATAACCAACATTTTCTAATACAATAGCTATAGCTTCTTTCTCATTTTGAGTTTTTTTAGGAAGTGGTTTATTAACTTTTGCTTGTGTTTCTTGTGTTTTATTATCTGATTTCAAGGATTCACCATCTGTAAATAAAAATAATTTAAAAATAGATAAACTAATATTTATGAAAATAGTTATGATTATATA
>JAISIQ010000015.1 GCA_031261945.1 Methanobrevibacter sp. | reverse complement strand
ATTAGAATTAGTATTAGAATTAAAATCTAATGGAGAAACTTGATATATTTTACCTTTAATCTCAATTAATTTAACTAAGATATAAGGATGATTATAGATAGCTTTAATGATTGATGATTTTAATTTATCTATATCAATACTTTTATCAAAAGTACATGCGAAGGGTATATTATAAACTAATTTTTCAGGGTGTTTTAAGTAATCTAAATAAATTCCAAACTGATTTTGAGTTAAAGGATATAAATGACCTTTATCTGAATGGGAAGATTCAATACTTACATCATCTACATTAACATCAACATCTACATCAACATCAAAATTCTTATTTAAATCATGTTTATCCTTTATATTATTCTTATTATTATTTAAAGCAATATTGTCATTTAAAGCAGTATTATCATTAAAATCATTATTTAAAAATTTAACTTTGATTATTTCATTAGAAATATTTCTTATAGAATTATTTTCCATTATATCTGATACATTAAGATCTATATTGAATTTATCATGTAATTTCATTATTAAATTGATAATAGAAAGTGATGTGAATCCTATTTCTAAAAGATTAGAATTTATGTTGAAATTATCGTGATTCAATATTTCAGTAACAATAATGCTTATTTCTTCTTCAACATAATTGCTTGGTGCATTAATAGCTGAATGTAAATAGCTATTATCATCTAAATCTAAGTTATTAGAAGAAGAATCAGTATGAATGGAGTCATTTAAATCATTTGGACTTGGTAGCTCTTTTAAATCAATTTTTCCGTTAGGAGTCATTGGAAAATCATCTAATTCTACAAAATAAGAGGGAACCATATATCCAACTAAATTATCAGATAAATAAGCTTTTAAATCATTAATATTTACTGGATTGTCTTTATCCTCACTAACAAAGTATGCACATAAGAATTCATTAGAATTTATAGTCTTAACAGTGACAGCAGCACGTTTAACTCCATCATATTCATTTATAAGTGTTTCAATTTCACCAATTTCAATTCTAAGTCCTCTTAATTTGATTTGATGATCTATACGTCCTTGAATAATATATTCTCCCTTAAATCCTGGAGTATTATCTTCAATAGCAAAGTCACCAGTTTTATAATATCTTATTCCATCAATTAAAACAAACTGATTGGCTGTAAGTTCTCCACGGTTTAAATAACCTTTTGAAACACCTAATCCTCCAACATAAAGCTCCCCCATTACTCCAGGAGGTAAAGGATTTCCATCTATATCCATCACAGACTCAACAACATTTAATAATGGTTTACCTACTGTAATATGATTATTTTGGAGTTTAGAAGTATTACATGAAATAGTAGTTTCAGTTGGGCCATAAACATTAAATATATCTGCATCAGTATATTTTCTAACATTTTTATATAAACTTACAGAGAATTTCTCCCCTCCAACAAATAAAATACTACAGTTATCCAATATATTTCTAAAATCATTGAATTCTAAGTATTGGGATAATCTTGAAGGTGTTAAGTTAATTACATCAACATTTGCCCTTTTAAATAGCTTAACCATTGAAATAGGATCTTTATATTCATTATCATTTGCAAAAACAAATGTTAAACCAGTAGCAAGGGTAGAAAACAAATCATGAACAAATAAATCAAAAGCAACTGTTGTAATGGATAAAACCCTTTTAGACTTATTCTTTAAGTCAACTATTGCAATATTCTCTTTAAATGGAGTTAAATAGTTAGAAATATTTTCATGAGTAATCATTACTCCCTTAGGAAGTCCAGTTGATCCTGAAGTATAAATAATATAAGCTAAGCTATCTGGAGACAATAAATTATTTATATTATCAAAATTGCTTGATTTAAATTCATTAAATTCATTAAATTCATTAAATTCATCAGATTCATCAAATTCCTCATAATTATCTAATAAATTATTAATATCAAGTAAAACGTCATGATTAAAATTATTTCCTAATTTATCTAATAAATCATTAGTTGAAATAATAAATTTAGCTTCACTATCCTCGAGAACATGTTTTATTCTACCTTCTGGATAATCAGGATCAATTGGAATAAAAGTACATCCTGATTTTAATATTGCTAAAATTGTCGCAACTAAATTACTATCACGATGTAAGATAAACATTATTTTATCATTTACATTTGCACCATTTTTAATCAGAGAATTAGCTATTACATTAGCTTTTTTATTTAATTCTTTGTAAGTATATTCTTCATTATTTGATATTAAAGCTATTTTATCATGATTTTCTCTAACAGATTCATTGAAAATATCTGTTAATAATCTATGCGGAATATCTTTTAGAGTAAATGATTTGTTTTGCTTAACAATAGCTATATCTTTAATTAAGCTATTTTTATTATTAATATCAGTGGTGAAATCATCAACAATGGATTTAAATGAATTTAAGAATGTTTCAATAAATTCTTCACTATATAAATCATTATAATACTCTACATCAAATTTAAATGATTTTAATGTATCAAATATGTTTAAAAAGAATTTAAACTTAGGAGCACCACTATCTAATGACTCAAAAGACATATCTTTAATAGCTTCATCAATAGTTCCTTGATATGCAAATAATATATCTGGGCTTATGTCAAAATCAGCTACAACAGAAGATAGTGGATAATAGCTGTGTTTTAAAGTATTTAAATAGCTATCTCTAATATCTAAAATATAATCTTTAATATTTAATTCATTGTTTGTGTGTAGAATAAGGGGGAATGTTTTAACCAGCATAGCTATTGTATTTAAATATTGGGGATTTTCTCGATTAGAAGAAATAGTTGCAATAAATGTATCATGGTTAAAAGTAAATTTATTCACTGTTAAATTAAATGCTGCTAAAAATAAAATATTTGGAGTAATATTTAAGCTATTACATGCTTTTAAAACATTATCATGGGGAATATCTAAAAATTTATGGAAGTTAGATGAAACATCACTTTCAGAAATACCATCATTCAATGAAAAGTGAGTTAGCTCACTAACTCCATCAAAAGAGCTTAATTTATCATTGAAAAACTCTTTAGACTCTTTATAAGCAGATGTTTTCTTAAATTCATCCTCTTCAATAGCTAAATCATAACCAGTATAAGTCTCCTCTTCAACAGATTCACCATTATAAATACCTATTAAATCATCAAAGAAAATATTAAATGAAAAACCATCAAAAATTATATGATTAAAGTCAGATAAGATAAAAACTTCATCTCCAGTATTATATATAGCAAAACGATACAATGGTTCTTTAAATAAATCAAAAGGTTGAACAAAATCATATTTAATAGAATCTGTTAACTCTTCATTAAAAATATCTATATTCACATTCCAATCAGAGTTTTTTTGATAAAGTTCTCCATTTTTATTTATAAAAGTAGTGTTTAAGTATGGATGTAAGTTAATTGTTTTTAAAATAGCTATTTTAAGTTTATTCACATCAATAGATTTATTAAATTTAGCTACAAAAGGAATATTGTAAACTGTGGTGTTAGGTTTTTCAAGAAAATCATATAAAATTCCTAATTGATTATCAGTTAATGGGAATAACTTATTTTTAAAATCAACTTTCTTAAATTTGTTTTTATAGTCTTTATTCTCATCATTAATATTTAAAGTGTTATTATTATCATTATTATTATTCTTATTCTTATCATTATTACTATTGGTGTTATTATTGGTATTATTTTCACTATTATTAATTAAAATAGCTATATTTTCAATAGTAGAATCTTTTAATATTTCAGTTAAATCTAAATTTATATTAAATTCCTTGAAAATATTATTTAAAAGTTTAATAATAGATAATGAAGTAAATCCAACAGATAAAAGGTTTGTTGTAACTCCAAACTTATTATGTCCAATAATTTTAGACACTAAATCATATAAT
>JAISIQ010000091.1 GCA_031261945.1 Methanobrevibacter sp. | reverse complement strand
GTATGTGTGAAATTATTAGAAGAAAAATATAACATGGAAGTAATAACTGCATGTGTGGATGTTGGTCAACCTAAAGAAGAAGTTGAAAGAGCTGAAAGTGTTGCAAAAGAAATTGGCGTAGTAAAACATATTACAATTGATTCTAAAGAAGAGTTTGCAAATGAATACATTACAAGAGGAATTAAAGCAAATGCATTATATGAAGGATATCCATTAAGCACTGCTCTTGCTCGCCCATTAATAGCTATGAAAATAATTGAAATAGCTGAAAAAGAAGGAGCAATAGCTATTGCTCATGGATGTACTGGAAAAGGAAATGATCAATTTAGATTTGAAGCTATTATTCGTTCTATGTCTGATTTTGATATAATTGCACCAATAAGAGATTTAAATCTTACAAGAACAGAAGAACAAGGCTATGCTAAAAAACATGGGATTCCATTATCTTCTGATAAAATTTATAGTATTGATGAAAATATGTGGGGTAGATCAATTGAAGGAGATATTTTAGAAGATCCTGGGAATATTCCTCCTGAAGAGATTTATGAATGGACAGCATCACCTGAAGATGCAAATTCAAAACCAGAGGAAGTGGTTATTGAATTTGAAAATGGAATTCCATTAGCTATTAATGGAGAAAAAAAGCCTCTTATTGAATTAATAGCTATCGCCGATGAAATAGCTGGAAGAAATGGTGTTGGAAGAATTGATATCATTGAAAATCGTATGATTGGACTCAAAAGTAGAGAAATTTATGAAGTTCCAGGAGCTATTTTATTAATAGAAGCACATAAGGCATTAGAAAGTTTAGTTTTAACTAAAGATGAACTTTTATTTGCTGAATATGTTAGTACTAAATATGCTGATTTAGTTTACACAGCTCTTTGGCAAGAACCTCTTAGAGAAGATATGGATAAAGCTATTGATAATATGCAAAAAAGAGTTACTGGAAAAGTTGTCATGAAGTTATTTAAAGCTTCAATAGCTCCATTATCACGAGAATCAAAGTTTAGCTTACATGATATTGAACAAATCAGCTTTGAAGATAAAGAAAATGATCAAAAAGAAGTTGAAGGAATGATAAAACATCATGGATTACAAGCAGCTATTTATCAAAAATTAGATAAATAGCTATTATTTATATTTTACTTTTATATTATTCTTTTTTTCTAATAATAGGTAAATTTAACAGTTTTCAATGATTTTTACAACAATAGCTATTTTTTTATCCTATTGTTCTATTTCCTATTCTTTGTTAAAATTGATTCAACAATAGCTATTTTTCAAATAACTATTTTTTATTTTCTAAAAATTTAATCATAAATTTTAATCATAAATCTTATATATAATTAATTTTATAATGATTATTAATTATAAATTTAGATTTAAATTTAAATTTAAATCTAAGATTAAAGTTAAAATTTTAATAAATTGGAGAATCTATAGATGTTTTTAACAAGAGTTTATTATGGAATTGCTTATGTTGCTGTGTTATTTATAGAAATAATCAAAGCAACCTATGATACAGCTATTAGATCAATTAAAAAAGGAAGTATTGATCCTGTGGTCATTGATATAAAAACAGAACTTACTCGTCCTGTTTCTCAGACTATACTTGCTAATAGTATTACTCTTACTCCAGGAACTCTTTCAATAGATCTTTTTCCTGAAAAACAAATAATTAGGGTGGCTATTATATCTCCAAGAGACAAAAAGGACGTTATTCCTTTTGAACCTTATATTAAAAAGATGTTAGAATAAATGTATCTTAGAATAAATATTAGAATAAATGTTAGATAAATCTTAGAATAGATTATGAAGAATTTTTACAAGTGATATAATGGAAATACTGTTGATTTCACAATATATTTTAATAGCTGCTTTGATAATATTCATGTTTGCAGCTGTTAGAATTCTTACTCATAAAACAATAGCTATGGGCCTTATTGGAAGCGCTACATTCTCACTAGCTGTTAGTGTGCTACTTGTAACAGTTGGAGAGATTTATAAAATATCTTTTTACAAAGATATAGCTTTAGCTCTACTTATTTTAGGAGTAATTGGTACAATAGCTTTTGCAATGGCTTTGAGGAGGAATTAATTTGGAGGAATTAACTTGTTAGATTTAGCTATTGAAATCATAAGATCAATATTTTTGATTGTTGCAGCCGTTATTATACTAATCACTGCTTATGGTATTCTTAAACTTGGAGATGACATGAAAAAAGTCATTTATGTAAGAATCCACATGTTGGGAATGGTAGATATAGCTTGTGTTTTAGCTCTCATAGGTCTTAATGAAATACTTTTAGCAGGTATTTACTTCATTTTAGCTCCATTTGTTGCTCATGCTATGGCTAATGCTTATTATCATGGTGAAGATCCTCATAATTATAGCGAAATAGCTGATGAAAAATATAATGAAGAAAATAAAAATAATAGTATCAATAATAACACTATAATTAGTAATAATAGTTTAACTGAAGATTCTGAACTTAAAATATTAAATGATTTCAATAAAAAAGGTAAAGAAGCTCTTGATAAAGAAAATATAGCTATTAAAGAAGTTACTACTGATGATATTGAAATAAGTAGTTCTAATACTAATAATACCAATAATACCAATAATATTGATAATAGTAATACTAATATTAATTCTAATTCTAATAATAATAATACGAATACTAATAATAACACTAATAATAACAGTAATAATAAGAGTAATATTAATAGTAATAATAATATTAATAGTAGTATTAATAATAATAGTGATAATAATTATAATAATAAGAATAATATTGATTCTGATGGAGGAAAACCATGATTGAAATAGTAGTAATGGTTGTTGCAGTTTTAGGTTGTATCCTCACAATTATGCAAAGAGATTTATTGAAGGCAGCTATTCTTACAGGAATAACTGGGGCTTGTGTAGCTTTCCTTTTCCAATTCTTATTGGCTAGTGATGTAGCATTGACTCAAGCTGTTGTTGGTGCAGCTATTGTACCTGTTTTCTTAGCACTCGCTGTTTATAAAACCCAAAGGATGGATGATCAATGATTGAATTTACAATAGATACTCAATTAGCAGCATTGTTTACATCTGCAGCATTTATTGTAATTGGGCTTTTTGCAGCTATTTTTCTTGATAATATTATAAAAAAGATCATTGGAATAGCTTTCATAGAAGAAGGTGCTAATTTATTCATTGTTACTTTAGGATACAAACAAGGAGGAATAGTTCCAATTTTCCTTCCAGGAATGAATGCTGAATGGTTTGCTGCAAATTCTGCTTATCCTTTGCCTCATGCTTTAGTTCTTACAAGCATAGTTATTGGTGCAAGTACATTAGCTGTAATGTTAGCAATAGCTATGGTTTTATATAGAAAATATGGTAGTTTAAGTACAGCTGTAATTTTAGGAGATAAAAAACCAGATATTATCAAGTCAGGGGTTATCGATAGCAATGAAAAAGGTGATAAAAATGAATGAATTTATCCCTTTAATGGTTATTATTCCAATAGTCTGTGCGCTACTACTTAATCTTCTTCATAAAAAAGATAATTCCACAAAGATAATAGCTATTATAGTCGCAATAATAGTACCAATCATCCCGCTTATTGCAAACTATGGGCTTCATTATTTTGGAGGCCATGCTCCATTAATAGCTAATTCTACTTTATTAAGCTCACTCCCCGCTGAAATAGCTAATTCTACTTTAGCTTCCTTCCATCCAGCTATTACATATTCTTTTGAAGCATTTCAAAAGCTATTTATATTTATATTAGGAATTGTAGCTTTCTTTGCAATTTTCACATCTTTATCTGAAACTAAAAGAACTTCTGGTCCTTTAATGTTTTTAATGTTTATGGGAATAGCTGCTGTTACAGCTATTCTTTTAACTGATGATATTTTCCATATGTATGTATTTTTTGAAATAGCTGCTTTAGCTCAAACTGGTATTATTCTTACATCAAATACTGAAGATAATTATGAAACGGCTTTAAAATATCTAATTGTTGGGTCTATTGGAGGTCCTTTACTTCTTTTAGGTATTGGTTTTGTTTTAGGAGTATTTGGTAGTGTTAATATAACTGATATTGTATATTCTATTTCTAATGGAATTGTTGATCCACTTTCTCCAACTGTACTTCTTGCATTTGGGTTAATATTCTTTGGTTGGTTATATGCATCAGGATTACCTCCATTCCATACTATAAAATCTTCAATTTATAGTAAAGCTCTTCCACATAGTGCAGCTTTACTTCAAGGATTCACAGTAATAACTTTCATAGCTATTGGTATAGTTATATTTAGAATATTTTCATATTTACCTTACTTTAAAACTTTAATTATTATCTTTTCATTACTTGCAATGATTTTAGGAATTACAATGGCTATTATGCAAACAGACTTTAGGCGTATGCTTGGATTTTTAGCTGTTGGAGAACTTGGTTATATTGGATTAGGTTTTGGGCTCGGAACTCATCTTTCTATCACAGCAGGATTATTCCAAGCTGCAAATGAAATAATAATCACTGCACTGCTATTTATAGGATTTGGCACTGTTATGTATCTTACTAATACTTCAAATACTAATAAACTTGGAGGATTACTTTCAGTTAATCCAAAATTAGCTATTATGGTTTTAATTGGTGGATTTGCAATGGCTGGTGTTCCTCCATTAAATGGTTTCCAGAGCAAACTTATGATTATTCAAGCTTCTCTTGACTCTGGATTCCCTGAAATATCTATAATAGCTATTCTCGTTAGTATTGCTACTTTCATGACATTTGTGAAAGCATTCCACTCAGTTTATCTAAAACCAAAACCAAAAGATCTTAAATTAGTTAATAGCTCTGTTCCAAAACCAGCTATTATAAGTATAGCTATTTTGCTCCTTATTTGTATTATATTGGGTATTTTCCCACAAATAGCTACTGATCCTATTTCACAATTTGTTGGAGGGTTGATTTAAATGGCTTCTGATGATAATTCTAATAATGATTTAGGTGATAACTTGTATTCTAAGATAGTTAATTCATTTAAAGGAATAAAAGAAAAAATAGCTAATGATTCTACTACCAATGAATCTGTGTCTTCTGCTTTAGCTGCAGAATTAACTCTAATTTCATCAATTTTGATTGCAGCTATTATGCTTAGGCACATAAATATTATATTAACTGTAATTGTGGTTTTAGGTCTTGGACTTTTTTTAATCACCAATATGCCTTTAATTCCAACTCTTAAAAGAGAACAAAGTGATTCTTTAGAAAAAATGATATTTTATATAATTCTTACACTTGGAATTTTAATAACTGTAATTTATTGGGGGTTCACTCATGTCTAATGGTATTAGAACACTTATAATGTCAATAGCTACAATTTTATTTACAGTAACTTTATTTGATGTTATGTATGGATTTAAAAAGTTGATAAATCCAGGTATTAGCCAGATTTATAATGCTTTAGGTACTCAAATTGAACCAAATATGGTTACTCTTGTTGTATTTGACTGGAGAGGTTATGATACATTAGGTGAAGCTTTAATTTTAGTTTCAGCGGTTGTTATTGTTCTTCTTGTATTTGGAAGAGGTAAAGTTAAATATAATGAAGCTTCTGGTTCTACTGCTTCTTCTTCTGAAATTGATAATGCTAATGAAGAATTTAATAAAAATTTTAATAAAGAACTTAATGGCGGATTTAAATTTAATAACTCTACTAACTCTAATAACTTTAATAATGAATATAATGATTCTAATAAATCTAATTTTAAGGAGGAAGATCAATGAGTCCTATTCTTAAATTATTTGCATTTCCTGCTTCATTTATTATAATCTGTTTAGGAATTCTTACAATTTTGGGAGGCCATATTACTCCGGGTGGAGGTTTCCAAGGTGGAGCTATGATAGCTGCAGGAGTTATTTTATGTGTTATTGTTTATGGGGTCAATGACAGTCCTATAAAATTCTCACATGACTTTATATCTGCAATTGAAAGTATAGGGGCTCTTGGCTATGTTCTTTTAGGATTGGCTGGTTTATTTGCTTCTGGATTTTTCTTATATAATTTAGGAGCAGATTTCTATGGAATTGTTCCTCAATCAATAGTTGATATATTCCATTATCCTGATTTAACTAATGCAGGAATTGTTCCTTATCTTAATATATTTGTTGGTTTAAAAGTTCTTGTAGGCTTAAGCGCTGTTGTAATAGCTTTCTTACAATTTAAAAAATTAGATTTATCAGAGGAAATAGAAGAAGAATAGAGAAGAATAAGAATATTAAGAATATTAAGATTAAAAAACAATATAAAAAACAATATAAAATAAAAAATAATAATAAAAACAATATTAAGAATAATATTAAGGATAATATT
This sequence comes from Methanobrevibacter sp., assembly GCA_031261945.1. Taxonomy (GTDB): domain Archaea; phylum Methanobacteriota; class Methanobacteria; order Methanobacteriales; family Methanobacteriaceae; genus Methanobaculum. The sequence goes on along the minus strand of JAISIQ010000091.1, from coordinate 1,152 downwards.
AAGAATAATAAATTAAGAAGAATAAAATAAGAATAATATTTAAGTATAAGAATTAATTATTAGGAGATTTATCAATGTTATTATATTTAGGTCCTGTTATATTTGGATTTCTAATTGGTTTCATATTAGGAACAAGAATAAAAAGCAATCCAGAAAGTAATATCAACTTTACACTTGGATCTTATTTAGTTGTATTTATTATAGCTATTATTGTAGCTTGGCAACTTGGACCATTCCCATATTATGATGATATTCCAATAGCTACTGGTTTCTTATCAGGAGCTATTGGATTAATAATTGGTAAATTACTATTGGGAAGATAAAATTATATTTATTTAATTGAATTGGAAGTAAAATCATGTTTTTATCAACAAACAAATGTGAAGGAATTGGGGAATGTATCAAAGAATGCCCTACCGAAGCTATTCGCCTTATTAATGGCAAGGCCTTCAGTTGTATTACTTGTGGGGCTTGTCTTGAGGCTTGCCCAAACCAAGCTATATTCAAAAATAAGTATGGAGGCTATGTTGTTGATAGAGCTAAATGTAATGGCTGTGGTGTTTGTGAATTCACCTGCCCTGTTGACAGCATTCATATTGAAGAGGGAGTAGTAAAAGGAATTTGTGCAAGATGTGGAATTTGTGTTGACGCTTGTCCAATCCATGCAAGAGTAGATGGATTTGATTTAGTTGAAGAAAAACAAATTAACTTCTTAAAATCTATGAATTTAGCTATTCCTACTTTTAAAACTTCATCTAAAGTTAAAACAGAAGTTAAACGAAATTGTATTACTACAAAATTAGATGATTGTATATTATGTGGTAGATGTGATTATTATTGCCCTACTAATGCTATTATTGTAAAAAATAATCAAAATGGTATTTGCACAGAATGTAGGGTTTGTTCTGATGTTTGTCCTGTTGATGCAATTCAAGATTTCGAAATTGATCATGATAAATGTGTTTTATGTTTAGATTGCCTTAAAAGCTGTCCAAATGATGCAATTATTTTAGAAGACTTTGAAGTAAATATAACTAAAACAGATGAAGAAATCACAGGTTCAATTATTTCTTGTATAAATTGTGGTTTATGTGCTGATAATAGTAAAACAGGAGCTTTAAAACAAATTGATGGTAAAATGAGATATGATCC
>JAISIQ010000178.1 GCA_031261945.1 Methanobrevibacter sp. | reverse complement strand
AATAGCTAAATTTATTTAGTGGATTGTTCAGATTATAATATGATTATATGATTATTAAAAATTCTTTAGATGAAGTAAAAAAAAGGGAATCTGCTCTTAAAGCTATTAATTCAATAATTAATAAAGAAGGTAGAAATTCTTTATTTGATTTAACAGGATTATCTGGAGGATTTTTAGCAAAACAAGAGGATTTAAATTTATTAGAAACATATGTAGGTCCAGCTATTTTTGAAGAAAAGTTACAAGAGTTAGGAATAGCTCATCTAAGCGGAGAAAAAGTATTTCCTGTTAATAGGACTAGTTCTGGAATATTAGCATCTATTTTAGCTATTGTAAAAGAAAATAGCTATGTTGTACATTTTCTTCCAGAATTTCCAGCACATCCTTCTATTCCTCGTAGTTGTAAATTGATTAAAGGAGTTAACTATTTAGAGTTTGATAATATTGAAGAATTTTTTATTCATGATGATACTTCTCTTGTAGTTATTACTGGTTCAACTATGGATCATAAAATACTTGATGAAACTGAATTTAAAAAAATAATTGATTTAGCTCATTTAAATGATATTCCTGTTTTGGTAGATGATGCATCTGGAGCTAGACTTAGAACAGCTATTTATAATCAAAAGAAAGCTATTGAACTTGGTGCTGATTTAGTAGTTACAAGTACAGATAAATTGATGTTAGGGCCTCGTGGAGGTTTGATGTCAGGAAAAAGGGAATTAATGGATAAAATCATTGATAAAGCTCATCAGTTTGGATTAGAAGCTCAACCACCAAGTGTTTTAGCTATGGTTAAAGGATTAGAAGTTTATGATGAAAATGATTTAAAAAACTCTATTTTAAAAAAAGAAGAATTAATAAATATTATTAAAAATAGCTCTGATATATTTGATGAGCTTTTTGAAGAAACTCCTACTGGAGTTATGGTATCAGAAGAATCTTTTAAAATAGCTATTGATAAAAATAAAATTAATACTAATTTTTCACCAAAAGATATTTGTTTTTTATGGAGTATGATTCTTTTAAAAAATGAAAAAATAATAACAATTCCTGCAGTATCTATGCCTGGTGCATCTGGAACTGTAAGATTTGATTTAGCTGCAAATGATGCAAAAAATTTGGAAATAGCTATTTTAATTGAAAAAATAAATAATTCTTTTAATTCACTTTTGAAAATAGTTAATAATAATAGTAATAGGAATAGTAGTAGCAGTAGTAGTAATAATAATAAAAATAATGAAGAAATAGCTAAAGAAAAAGAAATAGCTAAAGAAATATTATTTAGTTAACATAGTGTCTGAAAATTTGTCAAAATCTAAAGAATTGTTGAGTTTACTTTCCATGTTTAACATATGTTTTATCATTGTTTTTTAAAAGTACAGTTGTAAATTTTATAAATTCTAATTTGGGTCAATTTAAAAGAAATCTATAAAGAAGACTAATGGTATTAGATTGATGTTAAAAATTATAAATTAATAAATTATAAAATAATAATATATTAATTGAATACTGACAAAAAGGAGAAATATGTATGGAATATGAAATTAAAGGTGGAGCATTTCCACTCGTAATCTGTAAATTAAATAAAGGCGAAAGTATGAAAAATGAAGGAGGATCAATGGCATTGATGACTTCTGAAATTAAAATGGAAACCAGCACCGACGGTGGAATTTTAAAAGGTTTAGGTAGAGCATTGGCCGGAGATTCTTTATTTTTTAATTTTTATACTGCTGAAGAGGATAATCAAGAAATTGGTTTTGCAAGTAGTTTTCCTGGAAAAGTAGTAACTATTGAGCTTGATGGTTCTAAAAATATAATAGCTCAAAAATCAGCATTTTTAGCTGCTGAGAGAGAAGTGGATATTGCAATGCATTTTAGAAAAAAATTAGGTTCTGGTATTTTTGGTGGAGAAGGATTTATTTTACAAAAATTATCAGGAAATGGAATTGCTTTTTTAGAAATCGACGGAGATGTCGTTGAATATAACCTTGAATCTGGTGAAAAATTAATTATTGACCAAGGACATCTTGCAGCTATGGAAGAAACTGTTAATTTTGATATCGAAAGAGTTAAAGGCGGTAAAAATATGTTATTTGGTGGTGAAGGTCTATTTTTTGCTAATTTAACTGGTCCTGGAAAAGTTTGGATCCAAACAATGCCACTTATTAACTTAGCAGGAGCACTCATCCCTTACATGCCTACAAGTGGAGGTTAATTGAATAGTGTAGTAATAAATTTATTTATCCTCTTTAATTATACATTCTCCAGAAATGACTTTTATAAGATTTCCATTGTCTTTTTCAAGAATTAAAGCACCTTTTCTATTTATTCCTACGGCATATCCTTTTAATTTCTTTCCAAGAGGTTGTTGAATTTCAACATAGCTACCAATTGTTTGTGACATTTTTCTCCAGTCATAGAGAATATCATCAAACTCTTCTTTTTTAAATTTATTATATATCTTCTCAAATTCCACTAAAAAGTTGGCGATTATTTGGGATTCATCAATATCTTCTTTTAATTCTTCTTTTAATGAAGTTGTTCCTGGTTGGATTTTTGAAGGAAGAGTATCAATATTTAGGTTGCTATCAATTCCTATTCCAACTATAACATAATCCACAGTACTGAATTTGGCATTAGCCTCAGTTAAAATTCCAGAAACTTTTTTATTATTTATTAATACATCGTTTGGCCACTTAATTCTTGCATCAACTCCTAAATCTCTTAATACATTAGCTACACCTACTCCTGCAGCTAAAGTTATTAAAGAGGCCTTTGATGGAGAAATATCTGGTCTAAGAACAATAGAAAGCCAAATTCCTCCAACAGGAGATTCCCATTTTTTACCTCTACTTCCTTTTCCTTTTGTTTGTGTCTCAGCAATAATAACTGTACCTTCATCAGTTCCAAATTCCGCTAAAAATTTAGATACTGTATTAGTGGAATCAACTTCTTGGAAACAATAGATTTCTTTACCAATATATTCTGTATTTAGTTTTTCTTTTATTTCATCTACTATTATCCTTTCAGTTTTTTTAGTTCCTAATTCTTTAATAGTTGATGCAATTTCTTCTTCAGTTATATTTAAAATTGAATCACTATTTTTGGATATTTTTTCCTCATTTTTTGAAAGAAGTTCTTGCATATTTTTTTTCATAAATTTCCCTTCTATTTATT
>JAISIQ010000144.1 GCA_031261945.1 Methanobrevibacter sp. | reverse complement strand
GTTGTTTTAAATGAAAATTACATACCAAGATACAAAACAAGGAGTTATGGAGATTGTTCCAGAAACTTTAGATGATCTTTGGCATTTATCTCATATTATAGAAGAAGGAGATATACTTTCATCTAAAACAACAAGAAGGATCCAAGATACAACAGGTGATAAGCTTCGAAGTGATAGGGGTGTTAAAAAAACATTTACAATAGGAGTGAATGTCGAATCTATTAGTTTTCATATGTTTACAGGTAAACTTCGAGCTACAGGATCTATTGTTTCAGGTCCTGAGGATTTAATTCCTCTTGGATCTCATCATACTATTGAAATCAAATTTAATGTTCCAATTAAGATAAAAAAAGAAAAATGGTCAAGATGGGTACTTAAAAGAGTAAAACAAGCAGTTGCAGCATCAAAAAAGCTATCGGCTATTATAATAGCTATTGAAGACAATGTGGCTGATTTAGGATTAATACGTCAATTTGGCTTAGAATATTATGGCCCAATTATTGGAAATGTTTCTGGAAAGAGAATAATTGATAAAAATCGTAACAAAGCCATTGAGGAATTCTATGAAAAAATAGCTAAATCTATTACTAAGTTTGAGCAAATTCAAAATATAATAATAGCAGGACCTGGATTTGCAAAAAATAATTTTAAAGACTATCTTGACTCTAAATATCCTGAAATAGCTAAAATAGCTATTCTTGAATCAACAGGAGCTGGTGGAAGAGCTGGAATTCATGAAATCCTAAAAAAAGGTATTGTTGAAAAACTCACATCAGAAAATAGAATAGCTATTGAGATGAGTGCAATAAATCAAATTTTAGAAGAAATAGCTAAATCTAATCAAAACATAGCTTATGGAAAAAAGGAAACAATTGCAGCAGCTAATGCAGGAGCTATTGAAAGCTTATTGATTTTAGATACTAATGTTAAAAATCCAGAAATTGAAAAAATTATGGATTTAGTTGAAAACATGAATGGGAAGGTTATGGTTATTAGCAGCCAACATGACGGCGGCAAACAACTTGAATCTTTAGGTGGAATGGCAGCTATTTTAAGATATCCGGTTAAATGATTAAATAGCTATTTCCTCACATGATTTTTCTTGTAATTAGATTTCTCGTAGTTAGATTGATTCTTCTTTTATTTTTGTTCTTTCTTGTTGTTTCTTGTGTATAATATTTCTTAAAACAATTAGTTTATATATTAGTTTAACCTAATTTTACTTAGATTAAACTAAAATTAATACTAAAAATAAATTTTAAGGGGTTATATGAACTATCAATATATTATAATAGCTTTTATTTTAACATTCGTTTTTACTATTCTATTAAATGCGGTTTTTAGGTTTCTTGGGAAAAACGGACTTATTGGTAATCTATTCACTGAAGTTAGAGGAGGAACTCCTCGTGCAATTGGATTAATTCCATTTATAGTTCTTAGTTTGTTCTTTCTTCCAGGATATAATGATTTAATTTTGGTTATCGGATTTTTCGCATTTTTGGATGATTTAATTGGCAGGAGGAAAATTGGAAATCTTCCTCTTGAATGGGGACAACTATCTCGAGGAATTGGGATGATAGCTGTTATTATTTTAGGTTTTCCTATTATGGGGTATTCAGCTATTTTAGTAGCTCTTCTTGTTCAACCGGTTAATATTTCAGATATGCAACCAGGTTCTACTTGTATTATTGTTATTTTAATGAGTTTATTTACAATTTTAGCTATGATAATGTTAGGTATAGCCCCAATAGCTGAAATCCCTGTTTTTTACACTCCTTTAATATTACTTGTAGTTTGTCTTGCTTATTATCCATTAGATTTTGCTGGAAAGATCATGCTTGGAGAAGTAGGAAATCATTCTTTTGCAGTAGCTTTAGGAATCTCTTTTTATATGTTAGGAGGATTCTGGGCAACCTTAATATTATTTGCGGTCACAACAGTTTTAATAGCTTTCATAAGAAGAAACAGCTTAAGAATATTCTTAATAAGAAAGCTAAAAATCAAAAATCCCTCTTTCGGAGACTACATAGTTGATGTTCTAACTGGTGGTGGCCTTGGTGATGCTTTAAGGAGAATATTTTTACGAAAAAATCAATTTGAAGTTAAAAACCCAGTTTTGATTTTGTTAGGATTCAGACGGCTTTTATATAATCCATTTGCTCCAAGTAATAAACAATATATTCCAAATAAATATCAAGTTAATGGATCTCTTGAAAGGAAGTAGAAATATTCAATGAACTGATAGTAGGGAATATTTAGAGAAGTATTTAGAGAAATGTTCAGTAGATGTATTCAGTATAAATATTCATTAGAAATATAAATAAAAAATAAATAAAATTTAAGGAAATTAATATATGCCAGTTATATGTTCAAGTGAAGAATCTCTATATCGTCCAGAAGTTACAAGATGGCGAAATAGAATGAAATTAATGGAACCTCTTGGTGAAGTTGTTGTTATTCTTCCATGTAGTATGAAAAAACCATATTCAAACTCAAAAAGTCATCAAAAATTTAAAAGAGCTACAAAAGGGTATCAAGAGCTAATTTTAACATCTCCTTTTGGAATTTGTCCTCGAGAAATGGAAAATACTTATCCTATACAATCATATGATGTAGCTGTTTCTGGAGATTGGAGTTATGAAGAGAAAAAAATAGCTGGTGATCTTTTAAATAGCTATTTAGACAATAATTCAGAGAACAAAGAAGTAATAGCTCATGTATCTGGAGGATATGAGGAAGTATGCAGAGAATATCTTGAAGATTGTACATATACAGCTATTGATTCTAAACCAACTTCTTCTGATTCTATTTATAATTTAAGAACAGAATTAAAAAAATATAAAAAAGTTAAAAGGAGAGATAGAGTTCTTAATGAATTAAGATCAATAGCTATTTATCAATTTGGGCAGGGAGCAGAAGAGCTAATTTCAGAGTATGTTGTTGCAAAAGGAAGATATCATAGAAAAATATTTTCCAATCATGAACAAATAGCTCTTTTAAATAAAGATATTGGATTATATTCATTAAATCTCCAAGGAGGGGAAAAATTAGCTGAAATTGGTTTAAAAGTTGTTGAAATAGATTTTGACTTAAAAACTAATACTTTATTTTCTCCAGGTGTTGTAAAAGCAGATAATAATATAATTCCAAAAGATGAAGTAGTAATAACTCGAAATGGTGAAGTTGTAGGTGTTGGGAAAGCTATTATATCTGGAAAAGAGATGGAAGAAAATAAAAATGGGATAGCTGTTCGTTTAAGACATAGAAAAAAATAATACATAATTTTTATAATTAGTTTAATAAATTATAACTAGTTTAATAAAAATAATAGCTATTTTTAATTTTTTTGTTTTAAGGTTTATACTTTATAAAATTAGTAATAAAATTAGTACATATATTAGTACATATAATAGCACATATGAAAATCAAATAGCTATCTATAAATATAACTTAAACAAATTTAGATATTGTTGCTTTACAAGTTATAAATTTTTCATATCAATTTCTTGTAAAAGATTATTCATATTAAAATTTATAATAAAAATTTTAATAGTTTAAATATAAATAGTTTAAATATAATTAAAAATAATTTAAAATAGTTTAAAGAATGATTAAAAAGATTATAAATAATAAAAAAATAAATGGGGCGTAATATGTCAGCTGAATTAGCAAATGAAGTAAAAGAAGCGGTTTCAAAAGTAAATGATCCACATATGGGTGTAAGTATTGTTGAAATGGGAATCGTTCAAAATATTGATATTGACGGTACAACTGCAAAAATAGTTATAAAGCCTACAAATCCTGGTTGTATGAGTGTAGCTCGTATGGCTGCAGATGCAAAAGCTCAAGCAGCATCTGTTGATGGAATTGACAATGTTCAAGTTACTGTTGAAGGTCATGCTATGGCAGATTCCATTAATGAAATGATTAATAAAGATTAATCATATTTGTTTAAAATAATTGTTTTTATTAAATTTTTAAATAAGTAAAAATATCATAGTCTTTATTTATTAGTATTATTGGCATTAGTATTAGTATTAGTATTAGTATTAGTATTAGTATTAGTTATTATTATTTCATTGTTAATAAATAATATAATAAATCTAAAAGACTATGAAATTATTCTATGAAACTATTTTTAAATAGACTTTTAAATAGGCTTTTAAAAATAGAATTTAGATAATATTTATTATTATATTACAATTATAAATAATATTATAACTAATATTTAACAAATAAGATTAATAATAAACATTAATATAAACATTAATATATTATTCCAGTATATTAATTATTAAAAAGTATTTAAATAAATTTTATTAATCGAAAATATTATATATGATAAAACTTAAATGTTGAACTTAGCTTTAATTTTATCTATTTTCATAATATAAAGCTACATATACTACATATATATGATTAATATTGTATTAAATATTAATAGATTATTTTTAATTAAAAATAGAGGCCAGTGGCTCAGCCTGGTTAGAGCGCACGGCTGATAACCGTGATGTCCGGGGTTCGAATCCCCGCTGGCCTATTTTTAGATTTTTTATTTTTTATCTTTAGCTATTTTTAATTATATTAGTTATTATTAGTTACTTTTAGCTATTATTAAATATTATTAAATATTATTGGTCATTATTAACTTTTTCAGCTTTTTCAGCTGTTTAATTATTCCATAGCTATTTTTTTTACATATGGCTATTTTCATAGGTCTATTATTCATATTTCAATTAAAAATTTCATAGGTGTGCTATGTGGGAAACTTTAAAGTACAAATTTGAGAAATATCCTGCAAGAATGGATGTTGCCAGTAAAATGGTTGAGTTAGGACTTCGCATTGATGAAGATCACAAAATCTACTGTGATGACTTAAAAATAAGTGATATGGCTTTAGCTAAAGTAGCAGGGGTTGAAAGAAAAGCTATTCGTTCAACTGTAGAATTTATATTAAAAGACAAAGAGCTTTCTACTATATTTAAAAACATACTTCCTGCTGGAACTCTCCTTAAAAATATAGCTAAAAACTTAGGTTTGGGTGCAATAGAAATCGAAACTTCAAATGAAAACATAGGAATATTAGCTTTTGCAAGTAAATTAATATCCAAAGAAAAAATAAGTATTAGACAAGCATATGCAAGTGATACGGCTCTTGAAGAAGCACCTACATTAACAATAATTACAGAAAAACCTATTCCTTCAAATCTAATCAATGAATTTTTAAAAATTAAAGGAGTCACTCGTGTTTCTATATATTGATGCTATTTTTTAAAAAGAGATACATTAAAGAGATACATTAAAAATTAATAGCTATTTAAAACTAATAGCTATTTTAAAATCAATATTAAATTAATAATTAATAAATAAAAATCAATATTTAAATATTAATAATTAATTTAGGTTTTTATTTATCAGATGAAGCTAATAGCTCATCTTCTTTATCTAAAGTTTCTAATAGCTCATCCCATGCTTCTAAAGATTCTTTAGCTGCTTGATCATCTAACATTTCAATAGCATATCCTGCATGTACAAGAACATATTTTCCTACTTCAATTTCATCTATAAGATCTAATTTTATTTGTTGTCTGACTCCACCAAAATCCACAAAGCCAATATTTTCTTTTTCTCTAATTTCAACAACTTGAGCTGGTGCTGCAATACACATATTTCTCAATATCTCCTTATTTTATTTTTTATTAATTTTTAGTATTATTTTTTTAATTAGTAATATTCTAATAATATTAATTGAACTTATATTAGTTTTGTCAATTATTTTATTAATCTATATTAACTAATTATTTATATTTTGAATTATATAAAATTATGTAATTTTTAATATATTTAATATATTTAATATTTTTAATAGTTTTTAGTATTTCTAATAGTTCTAATATTTTTAGTATTTTTAATATTAAAAATATAAAAGATCAGAGAAAAAATAAGAAAGAATTAAGAAGGAACTAAGAACAAATTAAAAAGAAATTAAAAAGAAATCAGGAATGAATTAAGAAAGAGGGGAGTATATGAAAAATATAATAATTGGGACAGGGCCTGCAGGAAGGTTAGCAGGATTAGAATTAGGGAAATTAGATGAAGACGCTATTTTAATTGAAAAAAAATACATTGCAGGAAGTTGTTTAAATGAAGGATGCATGGTAACTTGTGCATTAGTTGATATAGGTCGATTTTTAAACACAAAAAGCAGATTTGAAAATTTAGGATTATTAAAAGGAAATATAGGAGTTGATTATGAAGTAATAACTGATAAAATAAAGAAAACACAAGAAATAATAAGAGAACTTGATCAAAAAGAAAACGAATCAGCAAATAATCAAATCATATATGGAGAAGCTCAAATTAATAAAAATTATGTAAAAGTAAATGGAGAAAGCTTTGAATATGAAAATTTACTAATAGCTACTGGTTCAAGACCATTTATTCCAGATATTCCTGGAAAAGAAAACTATTTAACAAATCAAGATATCCTTAAACTAAAAAACATCCCTGATAAAGTAAATGTGGTTGGTGGAGGCCCAATAGCTGCTGAACTTTCAAATATTTTCTCTTCATTTGGAAGTAAAGTAAATATAATAGCTCGAGGAAAATTTTTAAATAATTTAGATGCTGATTTAAGAGAATTTACAATAAAAAAATTACTTAATAATGTCAAAATATATGAAGGTTATGATATAGTTGAGGTTAAAGAAAATAAAATAATAGCTAAATCCAATGATAAATCTAAGAACACGGATGAAATAAAAGAATTTGAAGGAAAATCATTTGCAGCAACTGGGAGAATTCCAAATTCAGAAATAGCTAAAGATTTAGTAGAATTAGATAAAAAAGGATTCATTAAAGTAAATGAAATGATGCAGACTACTAAAGAAGGAGTTTATGCGGCAGGAGATGTTATTGGAGGAATAAATTTAACAACAGTAGCAAGAATAGAAGGAATAACTGCTGCAAGAAACATGGCAGGTTATTTAAATAAAATAGAATACAATAATATTCCACAAGCATTAACTTTAGATATGGATGTTGGATTTACAGTAAATAATAATTCAAAAGAACTTTCAAAAGAATCTTCAAAAGATAATGAAATGTCATTAGCTATGACAGGATCTGCAGGACCAGGTGGATTTTGGAGAGTTTTAACAAAAGACACAGGCCTTACAAAAATAAAATTTGATAAAAATAACCATAATCTTTCTGAAGTTAGTGCAATTTCGCCTTCTGCAGTAAGTGACGTTGCTTATCTTTCTTATTTAATGAGAATTGGGGAAAATATGAAAGATATTGATGAATTTATTGAAATACATCCATCTACTGACATTTTTCATAAATTATTGAAAGAAGTTTATTAAATTAGCTATTTTTAGCTTCATTAATTATTATTTCAGCTATGTTTTCACCAGCTGAAATTACTTCGTTACTATATTTTTTAGCATTATTTTTAACTTCATCAAGATTAAGTAAAGTTTCTTCTATTTTATTATTTAAATCTTCGAGATCAGATTCAATAACAGCTCCAGGGAAAATTCCTGCCATATTGTGATATCTTCCATATTTAACTCTTGTTAATGCAACAGATGGAAGTTCACAAGCTATTGCTTCCTGGATCATGACTCCATCATCAGTTAAAACAGCCAAATCTATTAATTCATAAAGATCTTTTATCCAATCAATATATCCAAGATTTATTACTTTTTTAAAATCAATTAAATCTAAATATTCTTCTTCTAAAGGAAGGCCTACCATAAGAAGATTATAATTATCAGTTATTTTAGAATATTTAGAATTATCTACACAATTAGAAATAGCTTTTGCCATTCCTTCAAATAAAGAAGATCCTGAGGAAAATAAAATACTTGCTTTGTTTTTATCAAAAATAGAATCGGTATCTAATTTTTTTATAGATTTTAATGCATTTTCAGCATTACCTTTTGTAAGTCCAGATGTTAAAGGGAAAAAAGATTTGTGGACATTTGGAGGAATAACTTCTGCTTTAAATAGCTGAGCTTCAGGAAGAACTATGCAGGTATTTAATTTTGTACATATCTTTGTATCTAAGGGAGTATCAATTATACCAACAGCTGGAACTCCTGCTAATTTAGCTCCAACACATCCAACAACCGCACCTCCTCCAATTATTCCAACAACTATGTCTATTTTAAGTTTTTTAATTAAACTTCTACATTGCAAAGCTGCTTTGAATGTTTTAGCACCAGCTTTGAAAGTAGCTATTTTAGTAGCTGCATGGCCTCCTGCTTGGGGAACACTTAATTTATGCCATGAATATCCGTTATTTTTAAAAAGTAAACCTGGAGCTTTATAATCAAGAGCTAATTCACATTGAACTCCTTTCTCTTCAAGGGCTTTAGCTATGTTTAATGCATTTACTGCATCTCCGCCCATTCCTCTTCCAGTTATAACAAGTAATGCTTTCATATTATCATTGAATCGTTGATAATTATCATTGATAAAAAAGGATGATAATTATGATAATAAATTAGAATAATAGCTATTTGCTCTATAGCTATTTTATTCAGTCTATAGCTATTTTATCCAGTTTACAACATCTTTATTTCTATTTGGATTTCCTTCATTCTCTGAATTAGCTTTATATCCTAATGAAATTCCATAAAGCGGAATGTATCCATTTGGAATATTAAGTTTTGCTACATTATTTGGATCTTTAAAGAAAGCAGCTATAAGTCCTAACCAACATGATCCAATATCTAATCCTTCAGCAGCTAAAAGAATATTCTCAATAGCTGCACTACAATCTGCTTGTATATTAGAAGCAGATTCTTTTCCTGAGACAACAATAATTGTTGGAGCATGATGAAGAATGTTTCTTCCACTTTCTGCTACAGCTTCAAGGAATTCATCACC
>JAISIQ010000132.1 GCA_031261945.1 Methanobrevibacter sp. | reverse complement strand
AGCTATAAATCCAGCAATACAATATGTTATAAAAGATTCCATATTTTTACCTTTATTTTCAGAAATTATAAATCTTATTAAATCTTATTATATATTAAATCTTATTAAATATATATTATAATTAATATTTTAATAATTATATCTAGTAACTATAATTTATATTATATTATACCTAATTATACATAATAATGTATAATAATTCTATTAATATTAATAATATTAGTAAATATTAGTAATAATAATAGTGCTAGTATTATTAGTATTATTAGTATTATTACTAATGGTAATATTATTATTACCCATATTAATGGAATTGATAGTGTTAATAATATATTGAATATCAAAAATGTATTTTATTGAAAGGAGTAGCTATTATGCTTGAAACTGAGATTTGTGGAATAAAATTAGAGAATCCTCTTTTATTGGCTGCAGGAGTTATGGGAAGCACAGCATCATCTATGAATTGGGTTTTAGATTCAGGGGCTGCAGGAGTTGTTACAAAATCATTTTCCACAGAACCAACTCATGGCTATAAGAACCCTACAACTGTTCAAGTTGAAGGAGGAATTATCAACGCAATAGGACTTTCGTCTCCAGGAGTTTCCAATTTTAAAGAAGAACTAAAACTAATCAATAGAAATAATAGAAATAATGGGATTAATGGAATCAATAGTAATAATGCAAACAATAGAAATAATGGAAATAAGGGGAATAAAATAGCTATTGCTTCTATTTATGGATCAAATCCCGAAGTATTTGCATATTTAGTTTCTCAAGTCAGTGAATTTGTGGATATAATAGAATTAAATGTGTCCTGTCCTCATGCTATGGGTGGTTGTGGTGCAGCTATTGGTCAGGATCCAAATCTTGTTCAAGAAGTAGTAAAAGCATCAAAAAAAGCATCAGAAGAAGCATTAGAAGAAGCATTAGAAAATGCATCAAAAGAAGTATCAGAAGAAGTGTCAAATGAGCTATCAAGAGATGTATCAAAAAATTCATCAAATCCAATTTCAAAAACTTCAAAAACTTCAAATACTCCCATAATAGCTAAACTCACACCAAATGTTACAGATATTGTTGAAATAGCTATTTCTGCAGAAAAAGGAGGGGCGGATGGATTAACATTAATAAATTCTCTTGGTCCTGGAATGAAAATAGACATAAAAACTGGAAATCCGATACTTTCAAATAAATTTGGAGGTATGTCTGGTCCTGCAATTAAGCCAATAGCTATTAGATGTGTTTTTGATGTTTTCAATGCATTAAATAAATCTAAACGAAATAACTCAAATAAACTAACTAAATCAAACAAATCAAACAAATTAAATAAATCTAATAAATATAGGTCTAATATCCCAATAATTGGTGTTGGGGGAATAGCTAATTATAAAGATGTAGTGGAGTTTTTATATGCTGGAGCAAATGCAGTTCAAATTGGAACTTCTATAATGTATGAAGGTGTAGAAATATTTTCTAAAATAGCTACTGATTTAGCTATTTTTATGAAAAATAATAACTTTGAATCAATTGATGAAATGGTTGGTTATTCTCATAAGGATTAAAGATTAAATATTAAATATTAAAAATCAAAGATTAAAGATAATTGATTAATAATTAATAACTAATAGTAAGAGGCATTTAAATGAATAAAACAATCAATAATTATGAAATTTTAGAAATTAAAGATATAATTTCTGAAACTAGTTCTATAAAAACATTTATCTTTGATTGGAAAATGAAAGGTCCAAAAATTCCAAAAGCAGGCCAATTTGTTATGGTTTGGAGTTTTTCTGGAGTAAAAGATGAAAAACCAATGTCTATTTCAAAAATAGATATTCAAAATGAAAAAATAGGAATTACAGTAAAAAATATTGGAAAATTCACAGAAAATCTCCATAATATGGATATTGGGGATAAATTAGGTATTAGGGGACCTTATGGGAATGGTTTTGATTTATCTAATATTAAAAATAAAAATATTTTAGCTATTGGGGGAGGTGTTGGGATGGCACCAATATCTTGTTTTGTAGATGAAGCAATAGCTAATAACTTTAATAAAGTTAATATTGATGTTATATCGGCATCTGTAACTAAAGATGAACTTTTATTTTTAGATAGGATGGAAAATAACGGTGCGAATATTTTCACTTGTACTGATGATGGAACTTGTGGTTTTGAAGGTTTTGCAACTCATAGAACTATAGATTTACTCAGAGATAGCTCTTATGACCTGGCTGTTGTTTGTGGTCCTGAAATTATGATGAAAGGAATTTTTGAGTTATTAGAAGAACAAAACATACCGGGACAATATTCTATGGAAAGATATATGAAATGTGCTATGGGTATATGTGGGCAATGCTGTGTAGATAATACTGGTTGGAGGATTTGTATTGAAGGACCAATTTTCTCATCAGAAGATTTAAAAAAGATTATAGAATTTGGTAAATATAATAGAAAAGCTTCTGGTGTAAAACACTACTACTAAATATTAGGGTAATTTTATAAATTTATTTTATAGTTTATCAATTAATTAAAGATCAATTAATTAAAGAAAGATATTTATGAAAAACAAAATTAAAAATAATATTAATTCACCTTTTATTATAATAGGAATATTACTGATTATTTCATTTCTAATTTTAATTCCTGTAATAAATATGGTTATTTTAGGAGGAATAATAGCTTATGGTTTAAGACCAATAGCTAATAAATTCAAATCAAAAGTTAAATATGATTCAATAGCTATATCTTTAGCTATTATTTTGGTTTTAATTCCATTAATTTTATTGTTAATTTATTCACTACTTTCTGTTGTAGATATGGCTTATTCTATAATGGCTAATAATTATGAAATAGCTACTAATTCTACTTTTAATGCTTCAGATATTGTAAATCAATACTTGCCCACAGAACTACAATCTTCAACAGATTCATTTATAGTAGCTATTGAAGATTTAATAAAAGATATTTTCAAAATGCTTATAAATTATATAATTGAACTTATTAAGTCACTTCCAATGGTTTCATTACAATTATTTGTTTTAATAGCTTCTGTTTATTATTTTACAAGAGATGGTTATAAAGTAAAAGAATATGTTAAATCTTTTATTCCAAATGAAAGACATAGCTATTTTGAAAAGATGATTTCTGAGATAAAGACAGTACTAAAAAGTATTTTTTATGGTCATTTTTTAACAGCTATTATTATTGGAATAATAGCAGGAATAGGGTATTTTATTTTAGGGTATGAGTTTGCATTGTTTTTAGGTGTTTTAACAGGGATTTGTCAACTGATTCCTATATTGGGTCCATGGGTTGTTTATTTTATAATAGTAATTCTTGATATTCTTTCTCAAAACTACCTTAGAGCAGCAACTCTACTTTTATTTGGATTTGGATTAAGTTTAAGTGATATGTATATCCGCCCGCAATTAGCTGGAAAATATGTTGATATTCCTGCTTTAATTTTACTTTTAGGATTTTTAGCAGGACCTATTGTTTTTGGATTAGTTGGACTTATTTTAGGACCATTGATTTTAGGAATTACTTATGCAGTTTTAAAATCATATAAAGAAGAAGTAGAAGAAAAAAGAATAGGGGAATAGAATAATAGAATAATAAAAAGATATTTTCTATTTTTTATTCATCTTTTTATTTTATTTTTATTATTTTTATATTATTACTTTTTATTTTTTTTATTTTTTATATTATTTTTTTAATATTTTTTAATATTACTTGATTTTTTAATTTCATTTTTATTATTTTTTTATTATTACTTTTTATTTTTTTTATTTTTTATATTATTTTTAATTATTTTTCTAATATTTTTTAATATTATTTGATTTTTTAATTTTATTTTTAATATTATATTAAATTTATAAAGAATTAAAATAATAATTAAATACATGGAAAAAAGAAACATCATACTTTTAGATATTGATTATATTACTGAAAATGATAAAGCAGTTGTTCGTCTTTTTGGAAAAGAAAGAATAGGAAATAATAGTGCTGAAAATCAAAAATCTAAAAGAATAATAGCTTTAGATGATTCTTTTGAACCTTATATTTATGCTGTTGTTTCTGATATGGATAAAGCTATAAAAGAAATTGAAGATTTAGGAATTAATGATGTTGAAGTTGTAGAGAAAAAAAATTTTCAAATTGAATCAAAATTCTTAAAAATTACTTTTAGCCATCCTCAAGAAGTTCCAAAATTAAGAGAAGAAATAAAAGCATTAGATCATGTTGTAGATATTCATGAACACGATATTCCTTTTTATAGAAGATATTTAATAGATAATTATATTTTCCCAATGTCTGAAATAGAAATTTCTGGAGAAATATTAGATTCATACCCTTCTATAAAAAATAAAGATGATTCTATAGAAATATTAAAATTAGATAAATCTCCAACTACAAAAAATACTAATTCTTCTAAATCTATAGATGTAAATATATTAAGTTTTGATTTAGAAGTTAGAAACCCTAAAGGAATGCCAAATTCTAAAAAAGATGAGATTATAATGATTGGTGTTTCAACTAATTTTGGTATTAACAAAGTTATTTCTACTAAAGGTAAAAATTCTATTATTAATAAAGATAATGAAAATAAAAAACATTTAATAGTTGCAAAAAATTTAGATTTTGTTGAAACAGTTGAATCTGAAAAAGAGATGATTGAATCTTTTGTTAAAATTATAAAAGACAATGATATTGACATTATTGTAGGTTATAATTCAGATAATTTTGATTTTCCTTATTTAAGAGATAGAGCTAAGCTATTTGATATTGATTTAGATTTAGGATTTGATGGCTCTGAATTGAAATTTTTAAAAAGAGGATATGCAAGTGCTGCGGCATTTAAAGGACTTATTCATGTTGATCTTTATTTAGTAATGAGAAGATATTTGTCTTTAGATAGATATACTTTAGAAAGAGTGTATTTAGAGTTATTTGGTGAAGAAAAGGTAGATGTTCCAGGGGATAGGATATTTGAATTTTGGGACAGTAATAGTAAAGATTTGATAGATTTATTTGAATATTCTCTTGATGATGTAAAATCTACATTAAAAATAGCTGAAAACATATTGCCTCTTAATTTAGAACTTACTCGTATAGTAGGTCAACCTTTCTTTGATTTAACTCGTATGGCTACAGGTCAACAAGCAGAGTGGTTTTTAGTACGTAAAGCATTTGAATATAATGAATTAGTTCCAAATAAACCTACTCATATTCCACAACGCTCAAGATCGGATGTAAGTGGAGGATATGTTAAAGAACCAGAAAAAGGACTTCATGAAAATCTTGTTCAATTTGATTTTAGAAGTCTATATCCTAGTATAATTATATCAAAAAATATTTCTCCTGATGTGTTATTAAAAAAATCTAAAGGTTCAAAATATAATATAGCTAATTATAATAATTTAAATAATAAATTAACTGATAATGATTATTTTATTTCTCCAGAATCGGATCATAAATTTGCAAAAAAACCTCAAGGATTCATTCCTTCTGTTATTGGGGAAGTTTTATCTGAAAGATTCCGCTTAAAACAAGAAATGAAAGAAGCAAAAACTGAGGATGATAAAAAAATTCTTGATGTACAACAATCTGCTCTAAAGCGTCTTGCAAATACGATGTATGGGATTTATGGGTTTTCACGATTTAGATGGTATTCTGTGGAATGTGCAGAATCTATAACTGCATGGGGCAGGGAATATATACAATTTACTATGAAAAAATCAGAAGAATATGGCTTTAAACCTATTTATGCAGATACTGATGGTTTCTATGCAAAATACGATCCAAAATAATATATTCATTTTTATTTATTAAGTTAAAAATGAATATTAAATAAAATTTAAATAAAATTAAAACGAGTATTTTGATGATATTGGGTTTTTAGTTTGCTTAGAAAAACGATGAATAAAAAGGAGGTATTGTCTTATGGTTAAGGATGATTATAAATCGTTTAAAGAACGTGTTGTTGCTGAAAGTTTGGATAGAAAAATGAGAGAAGAAAATAAGCAATATAGAAAAAAAACAAAGCGTAAAAGTAATATTTTCAATGTTTTATTAATAATCATTATATTAATGCTTGGTGCTTGTATTGGTGCTTTCTTACTAGCTAATGATTTAATTGATAACATCGATAATGAAATATCATCAGGAAATAATGGTGATTATGTTTCAGA
>JAISIQ010000120.1 GCA_031261945.1 Methanobrevibacter sp. | reverse complement strand
TTATTATTTCCTGATGGTTTAGTAGGAACTTTAGTAGATATTAACTTAATATTACTATTTTTTCCATTATATTTAGTTACAATAGCTTTTGAAACTAAGTAAAGAAAATCTTGAATATTGTATTTTTTTCCACTAATAGTTACAGTAGTTGGAATTGCATCCTTTTTCTCAACATATTCTTTCACTCTTTTAGAAGCTTCAAATATTTGATTTAAAGTAAATGATTTAGTACTAGGAGTATTAGGTGCAGCAGTTGGAAGGTATTTATTTATTGAATGGGTTTTAGCTATTTTCATAGTTAAAGTACTTGGTAATTTTCCACTATGAGACTTAGCCCAAGCTAAAACTTTACTATTCCCATATACAAATGTCTGAAACTGCATCTTTCCAATAGAAGTGCTAACATAATTAGATGCCTTATTATTTTTTTGCATATATTTATAAGCATTTGTTGCAGCAACAGTATATCTATATTTAGTAAGCTTTCCAGAAACAGTTGTTCCTGATGGTTTTGAAGGGTTTTTTATTCCATATTTAACCGTGACACTTGCTTTTGAATTTTTATATTTATACTTAATAGCCACAGAAGAAACATAAGAATATTCTGCCATAGAATATTTATAACCATTTATAGAAACATAGCTTGGCAACTTCTTATATTTCTCAGTATATGTCTTTACAGTTTTACTTGCAGACATAATCTGAGATTGGGTTAATTTCTTTGGCTTAGAAACAGAGCTACTTGCATCAACAGCAGAAACAGAAGCCATAACAATGCCAATAACAAAAACAAACAATAACAAAATTCCAATTATTTTAAACTTATTAGTTTTTAACTTAGTAAAGTTAAACTTATTAAGTTCATTATCATGAGTATTTAAATATTTTGATTTTAAAACATCCGTAATAATAACTACCTCACTTTTTTATCTATTAGCCAAAATTTATATATTAATATATGTCCCCACACATATTTAACCAATAATCGCCTTTTATTTGACTTTTATTTCTTTATATTTTATCACATTTGGCTGAAATATTCAAAAACAATATAACTTACAAGAATAAAATTACAAGAATATGACTAAAAATATCATAATTAATTTTAAATTTATTTATTATGAACTTCATTTATATTCATCATTTATATTCATTTATATAGTTTAAATATTCCATATAGATTGAGAAGTAAACTAAATTATATTCTTCAAAGTATATAAATATTTCCCTTTAATTCCTGTTTTTTGATTTATTTCAATTATATGCTTATTATATGATTAATAGAATTATATATACTTATTTTAATAGAAAAATACAGAAAATAAATAAAAAATAGTTTCAATACTATAAAATCTTATAAATATTATAAAATTATTAAATTTAATAATAAAATTAACATGACCTCAAATAACAAATCATTAACATAAAAAAACAATACAAAATGCTTTAAAAAGAAATTAAAGAAAATAAATAAATAAAAACAGATATTTGAAAAATAAAATAAAAATTAAGAATAAATTAAGAATAAACTAAGAATAAAAATAGAATAATAAAAATAAATGAAAAAATCAAACCTAAAAGATAATACTAAAATAAAAAAATAAAATAAAAAAAATAAAAATAAAATAAAATAAAATAAAGTAAAGTAAAAAAAAAAGTAAAAAAATAGGCAAAAAAGCATATTAATATATAATAGCTATTTAAAAGCCTATTTCAGCATAATTCCCATAACTTACTCCATTTTTCCAATTAGATACATAATCTAATCTATTATTACTACTTGTTGTATCTGCAATGAGCCATTTACCATCTACATAGACTTCAGCCCAAACATGTCCTATAACACCACTTGAAAAAGTAGCATGACCATTAACATAGCGTGCAGGTATTTCAGAAGCCCTCATTAAAGCTATTAAAAGATGTGTTTGATCAACACAGTTTCCAGTTTTACGATTTAAAGTATTTATTGCTCCAGGATAAGTAGAATGACTATTATAATAATAAGAATATCTTATATTATCATTTACCCAATTGAAAATAGCTGTTGCTTTTTGAAGATTATTACTATGTCCTGTAGTTATTTTTTTAGCTAAATCTTTAATAGTTGCATTATTAACTTGACAGTTTTTAGTAGCTTTTAAATATTGAGCCAAATTAGCAGAAGAAGCAGAACTTCCAGATACACTACCAGTATTTCCCTTTCCACCATTTAATTTATCAGAGGTTTGAACAACAACAGCTACATAATTTGGTAATCTGTTATTAGAATGTGCAAATTCTAAAACTCTTGAAAATTGATATACTAAAGATTGGAACTGGATTTTTCCAAGTCCAGAACTTCCATAATTTGGAGCTTGACCATTAGATACTATGAACTTATTAACATTTGTTGCCAAAGATACATACTGAGATTTAGTAAGTTCTCCATTTATTGAATTTCCAGTAGGTTTAGTTGCAGCCTTAACAGAAATAGATTTAATACCTGAAGTTGAACCTTTATTAATATTTATAATAGCTCCAGACATCAAATACAAGAAATCCTGCATATTATAATTCTTTCCACTAATTGCAACCGTTGTTGGAAGTACACCATTAGCTATTACATAAGCTTCAACTCTTTTAGAAGCTTCTTTAATATTAGCTAAATTTATAGTATTACTAGAAGCTCCTGAAGGTACAGTAGAAGTAGATATAGATGAGGATGATGAGGATGAAGAAGAACTACTTGAATAAACAGGCAAATATTT
>JAISIQ010000100.1 GCA_031261945.1 Methanobrevibacter sp. | reverse complement strand
TTTTTCTACTTTATTAATAATTGTGTGATTAATTTGATTATTTTGATTAGTTTAATCAGTTTGTATCAGTTTGTATTAGTTTAATTACTTGATTAATACTGTGCTTAGTTTAATCAGTTTATTATTAATAATTCAATTTATAGGAGAATCTTAAATGAAAATGTATTATGAAAAAGATGTAGATACAGGAGTTTTAGCAAATAAGACAATAGCTGTTATAGGTTATGGAAGCCAAGGAGAAGGTCAATCTCGAAATATGGCAGATAGTGGATTAGATATTATTGTTGGACTTCGTGAAGGAGGAGCGTCTTGGCAAAAAGCTAAAGATGATGGGATGAATGTTAAAACTATTGAAGAAGCTGCAAAAGCTGCTGATGTTATTCATATTCTTTTACCTGATGAAATCCAAGAAGAAGTTTACAGAAATTCAATAGCTCCTTATGTAGAGTCAGGAAATACAATATCATTCTCTCATGGTTACAATATCATTTATGGATACATAAAACCAGCAAAAGATGTTAATATTACAATGATAGCTCCAAAAGGTCCAGGATCTATGGTAAGAAGAACTTATCTTGAAGGATTTGGAATTCCAGGTCTTGTAGCTGTTGAACAAGATGCTACTGGCGATGCTCTCCAAATAGCTTTAGCTATGGGTAAAGGATGTGGATTATCTAAAGCAGGAATTCTTGAAACTTCATTTAAAGAAGAAACTGAAACTGATCTCTTTGGTGAGCAAGCTGTTCTTTGTGGAGGAGTCACAGAACTTATAAAATCAGGATTTAACACTTTAGTTGAAGCAGGTTATCAACCAGAAATAGCTTACTTTGAAACTTGTCATGAATTAAAGTTAATTGTTGATCTTATTTATGAAAAAGGATTTGGTGGAATGTGGCACGATGTTAGTAACACAGCTGAATTCGGTGGATTAAGTAGAAGAGAAAGAGTTATCAACCCACAAACTAAAACCGAAATGAAAAAGATTTTAGAAGAAATCCAAAAAGGTAAATTCACTAAAGAATGGGCTTTAGAAAACAAAGCTAATGCTCCAATGCTCAATAGGATGAGAGCTTTAGAAGATGAAGAACAAATCGAAATCGTTGGTTCTAAGCTTAGGAAAGCGTGTGGGCTTGAAAAAGATAATTAATATTAATATTTATATTTTATATTTAAATTTATATTGAGAATAGAAATTTCATTCACGGTATCTCCTCCTTTAATTGAATATATTAAATTTATAAGATTGCACAAACAGTGCATAAAAAGGTGAAAAATTGGTATTTGTAGGAATGGATCATGGTACAACAGGAATTTCTTTTGGAATAATTTCTGATAAAGGAGATCCAATTGAAGTTTTTAAAATAGATAGGGAAGATAGCAAAGCTGGAAGAGTTTCAGCTATTGAAGAGCTATCTAAACGGATTAGCCTTGATTCAATCAAACTAATAGCTATGACTTATGGTATGGGGGATGGAATAGCTAAAATCCAGCCAATAGCTAAAGTTAAAAACAGAGGAATTCTTTCTATCCAAGGAGCAGGAAAAATCACAGGAGGAGGAACTTCTGTTTATTCTGAAATTGAAGAGTCAAATATCCCAACAGTATTGATTCCTGGTTTACATAAAGATTCTCCATCTCTTGATCCTTTATTTAGGGCAGCTTATTCTCATCAAGCAAGTTCAGAGAAAATTAGCATTAGTTATTCAGCATTTCTTGAAACAAACTGGAAAAACATGATAATAGCTGATATTAGCTCTAATAGTGTAAATATATTAGTTGAAGATGGAAAAATTAGAGGGGCTGTTGATGCTTGTATTGGAGCTATGGGAATTGTCCATGGGCCTATTGATTTAAAAATGATAAGAGAAATTGATGAAGGAATAGCTACTGCCAATGAATCTTTTTCTCATGCTGGTGCTGTTAAAATAGCTAATATTAATACTAAAGTAGCTCATATGAAGGAAGAACTCTTAGAAAAGTATGAAAATCAAGATGATTCTTCTAAATTAGCTATTGATACTCTTATAATGACTGTAGCTATGGAAATAGCTGGATTAATAGGAATAGCTAACAATAAAATTGATGGAATTGTTTTAACAGGCTCTCTTGGTTCTATGAAAAGTCCGATAGATTTTGAAAAAGAATTAAATAAATATCTAAAGAATAAATATGAAATAGCTATTCTTCCAAGCACTTCAGGAGCTTATGGTGCTGCACAAATAGCTAAAGATGTTTATAATAATAAAAAAGAAATATTAGGAATTGAAATTGATTTTAATTAAATATAAATCTATATTGTATACATTAATTTGAATGTTTAAAATATACAATAGATTATAATGTAGAATATAATATATTAAAAATATATCAAATAATATATCAAATTAGCTGTCTTTTATAGAAATAAAAGCTATTTTTCCACCTTTAATAACTTTTAAACCATCATCAACTTCTAAAACAGTATTTAAAAAGTTATCAATAGCTATTATTTTTCCTTCCATTTCTTCCCAGTTTTTAAGTCCAATTAAGACATTTTTACCTTTGAAATCTGCAAATTGCTTATTTACTTGAAAATTGTGATTATTTTGCATTATTAGTCCTCAAAATAAGTTTTTTTATAT
>JAISIQ010000096.1 GCA_031261945.1 Methanobrevibacter sp. | reverse complement strand
TTCATAACATCCTTTTCTTTTCCACTAACCATAGCCCCATAACATGTTTGTTTAATTGTCAATGGAAGAGAAAGTAAGTGAAGATTATTAACTATTTCACTTTCACTAACATCTGCTTTTGGACCTAATATAATCATCCGAGTTACATTTTCAGGATCCATATCCTCTTTATTGAGATTTGGACTAATACACACATTTTCAACCATAAAAATCATCTTAAGAAATTTGTTATTTGATATTTGTTATTTAATATTTTTAAATTCTTGAATATATAATAATTTTCCTTCTTTTATCT
The DNA here is from genome assembly GCA_031261945.1 of Methanobrevibacter sp. GTDB lineage: Archaea > Methanobacteriota > Methanobacteria > Methanobacteriales > Methanobacteriaceae > Methanobaculum. The sequence continues at coordinate 13,717 of JAISIQ010000096.1, read as the reverse complement.
TTTCTATTGGTTTTAAATCAGTTTTAACTATTCCTACAATATTAGTAGCATTAAATGGCTCTCCTGTTGGACCAAATTCATTATTATCTTCAAATCTAATTCCAATTAAACCAACATTTTTTCTCGACATATTAGTAATACCAATTGTTCCTGCATTTATACAGTTATTTGCAGTATTTTCTGGAATTAATCCTTTAGCCTCTTTATCATTTCCTTCAAAAATACTTAATTTCATTCCAGGAAATGCAAAATGAACTTTTAAAGCCCCTACTGGTTTTTCAACAAGTCCTGTAATCTTTTTAAAGTACCATGCTGATCTTGGAGCCTGATCTTTTTTATCAAATAATTCAATTAAAGTTAAATCTTCTTTATTAATAGCTGTTGTTTTTATGCTACCTTTTTTAATAATATCAATGGTAAATTCAGGTTCTTGAGATACAATAAAGCTATTTGGACCAGTACTCCCTATTTGTTCATGCTTAATCCCAATAGATTCTAAATAGCTATTTGCTTGAGTTTGATTCATTGAAAGAGTCATTATTCTCCCAGGATTACTTTTAACAGTTATATAGTCATTTAATTTAGCTATATCAATTAATTCCATACCTTTTTCGATATATCCTACTGTTGTATGGCTTGGAGCTCTTACTCTATCTTCTCTATAAATATAAACTTTACCAATGCCCTTTCCAGTATTTCTTACTGTAACGGTTCCTCTTTTTCTTTGTGTTTCATCTTCAGGATCTTTTCCTAAGCCTTGAAGAGAATAAAACCCTACAAAAGAATTTGAATCATAATCAACTTTAATTTTATTATTTTTATTACTTTCAATAACAGAAAATAAATGTTCTACAGATTCAGGAGAATTTTCATTGACTTTAATAGATACATAAGTAAATAACTGATTTCCATCTTCCAAAACAGTATTTAAATCAGATACGGAAGAACTATCAGTAATACTTGATCTTTCAACCACTCCTTCAATAGCTAAAATAGAATCTTCATCAGTTAAAAGATCAACAGTTCGTTTACCACCAACAACCTTTGCAAAAATTCCTTTATTATGATTTGGAACACCATAAACCGCAGAATGTTTTTCTTTTGAAATAATGATGTGAGTAGATTCTTGACTAAAACCAGATAAACTTAATATAACATCCCATTCATTATAGCTATTTTCATCCATTGTAGGTTCAAAATCAGTTGTTACAGGCCCAATAGCTACTTCATTAGTAGATGTCCATCTGATTTTTAAGCCTTCAAATTCACTATAATTATTTTTCCAAAAATCAATCAATGGCCGAGGATCATTATTTTCACTAACTTCATAATCTTCATTATATTTATTATTTTCCGTGTTTTCCTTATTTTCAATCATTTCAATTATTATGCTTCCTTTTGGTGTTTTAAGTTTGTATTTATTAATATTTTTCTCAAATTCCTTCTTTCCTTTAATAAGACAAATTATACTTCCTTCTTCATAAGGAGCATTAGAAATAGCTATTGCATCTTTTATAGTTGAACCTTCTTCAAGTTCAATATCAGTGCCATTGATTTTTACTTGCATAACAATCCCCAATATGAAATATAAATATAAATATGAATATGGATATGAATGTGAATATAAATATGAATATTGAAATGAATATTGAATAATTACTAATATTAATATTAAATTTATAATTAAATATATTATTAAATATGTTATTAAAAATATTTATATTTACTTATATCATTCATATTAATAAAATTAATAAGATTATGAAAATTATAAAAATTATACAAATTATAGATTATTATTAGAAACCTAAATACAAATAAACATAAAACAATCAAAGCATAAATAAAAAAACTAATGATTCTTAATCTTAAGAACAGGATTAATATCTTGATCAAAAAGTACTAATTTTTCATTACTTGTTTCATTTTCAGATAAATAGAGTTTTTTCTCTTCTATAACTTCCCCAACAACAGAAGCAGTAATATTGACTTCTTTTAAAATAGATATTATTTCATCAACATTTTCTTCTTTTGCTGTTAAAACAAAGCCTGCACCAGGATATGATTTTAACCAATCATCCCAGTTGATGTTTTTATTTTTTGGAATAGCTTGAAGGTTGATATTAGCCCCAACACCAGAAGATTCAAGAAGCATTTCAAGAGTTCCAAGAGTTCCAGGATTGCTTATATCTTTTCCCCCCGTTGCTAAATTCTTTTTAGCTATTTCTTCCATTGCTTTAATTTGATCCTGAACAAGCTTTTTTTCTTTATGATAAGTTGTATCCCAATTAAGTTTAAATGCAGGGTGCTGTTTACCATCTAAATCAATAGCTATTATAACTTTATCCCCAATATTTGATCCAAAACTTGTTATAATTTTGTCTTTTTTAGCTATTCCAACAATAGCTACATCTAATGCATTATAACTCGTATCTGGGTGAAGATGACCCCCAACCATAGGAACATTGAATTTTTCACATCCATCAACTATTCCCTCCAATAACTTATCAGCTATTTCATTATTATTAATTGAGAGAATATTGACCATTGCTATTGGTTTTCCCCCCATAGCTGCAATGTCATTGACATTAACAAGTATAGAACAATAACCTGCCCAATAAGGATCACTATCCATTAATTTTCCCCAAATTCCATCAGCAGCAAAGAGAATCAAATTGTCATCCCCAATATCAATAGCTGATGCATCATCACCAAAATCAAGAAGAGTATCACCAGATACATTATAAATTTTCTTTAATTTATTAGTAATACCTTCAATAGATGTTTTTCTCTCAACACCTTCAAATCTTTGAAGAGAATCAACAAGTTTAGATAAATTCAAGCCAACACCTCATTAATTTATTACAAGTAGTATTATATGTTTTATAATTATCGTTTTATAAGTATTTTTATAAGTATTATAACTTATTAAGTATTATAAATTATTAATATTATATTTAGGACTTATATTTTTAACTATTTCTAAAATCTTATTTTTGAAATCATTAATTTCATTTTCTTTTAAATCATACTTATAATCTTTATTAGAATTACTACAATAATCAGAAGAATTAGATTTGATTAAATGAATTTCAAGAAGATTTTCACTATCAAAAATTTCATTAAAAATAGCTTCTCCAATAATATCATCAAAACCTTCTTCAACTTCAATTATAATAGAATTTTTAGATTTAAATCCTTTTTCAACAACTTTATCTAAATCACCATCAGTAATACCAATAACAGGAATATTAAATCTATATAAAATATCAGAAGCTATTAGAGTAGTGTCATCTCCAATTGTAACAACTAAATCACAATTATTTAAGCTATAAATATCTTGAGCAGCATGATCAACAATAGCTATTCTCAAAATATCCTTATTTACATTTTTAGATAGAGAATTAATAGATTCTATGTCATTAGCTATTATTCTTGGGTTAGGAATAGCTTTTCTAAGAAGTCCTGTTTTAACAATAGCTTTATCTATATCAACTTCCCCTAATTTTTCAATGCCATGTTCTTTAAGGACTCCTCCTTTGATATCTACTATATAGTTATTTTTAGCTATTATAGTTAAGTTATCTGATGTAGATTTTCCAATAACTATTCCATTTACAAAGATATTTTCATCTTTACTTACTCCATGGATTTTTCGTGACTTAGTTTTTGAATTAGTTCTTGACTTAGTTTTTGACTTAGTTTTTGATTCATCTTTTTCCTTTTTTTCCTTTTCTAAATTTTGAGAATCTTCATTTGCAAAATATTTATTTATTATTGTTTCGGGTTTTATTACTTTTAAATCTAATAATTTAGCTATTTGAGAAGTTAAATCTATTGGTTCTCCATTCCATTGGATTACACTCCCATCAACTTCACCAGGCCTTTCAATTTGAATAAAAGGAATAGAAGAAATAGCTATTTTCCCCGTATTTCTCTTTTCTATCCCAGTATTCCTCTTTTCTGTATTATGGTTATTTTCAATAGAATCATTTAAAAAAGAGTTTTTATAAACTTTATAACCAAAAGTATGGCCAGTAACAGAAGACTTTCCATAATTAAGTAAAAAAATAGCATCAACAGAATTATCTTCTTTAAACAACTTTACTGACTCACTTGGAAGTAATTTTGAAGAAATATCTATTATATTTTCTAAATTAGCATCAATGACAGCTGTTCTGCCCATTGTACCTCCTAATCTAGATTGAATTTCTCCAAAATTAGATAAATGATAAATAATTTGAGTAGCATACCCTGAATCAATTATATTTGGACCATGTACCACAATCCCAATCTTCATAAATCAATAACTCCCAATAATCATCTCTTTATTCTTTTTTTAAATATTTTAGAACCGCAAATTTCACAATCATCATCGTTATAGCTATTTGGATATTCTTTTTTACATCCCTCGCAAGTTTTTTTCCAATTATAAACTCCTTTTATCCCTTCTGTTAAAACACTTCTATAATGAATATTTAATATTTTAAGGACATTTTGCATAGAATAATCATCAGTAACAACCTGAACCTTCTTGTTATCATTTGAAAATTCAATAGCTAATGCTAATAGCTGTTTATCAGGATTTGAAAGCCTCAAAGTATCTCCTGAGTTTGAAATCGTTTCATTAAGAATTTCTATAGATTTTTGATTAGCTTCTCTTATAAAAAGTTTATTATCCTCAATAGCTTGGTCAAAAAGCATTTTAGACTTTAAATCTTTTATTTCTTCAGTTATTTCAGATACAGTGAAATTAAAGTTTCCTTGAATTTCATATCCTCCTATAAAAGCAGAAGCATCTAAAACATAATATGTTTCTTCTTTACTTCCTTCCTCTTTACTTTCTTCCATGATGAAAATATATCTTTAAAATTAATAAACTTATCCTCTAATAAAATTATTCTCATCACTTCAAAACAAAAAAAACAAAAAAAAATAGCTATTAAAAAATAAAATATTATTGTTCACAAATTGTGAACAATGAAAGTAAAAAAAATAATATCAAAAATCTATAAAATCAACCCAAACAATGAACAAATAATTAAAAAGTAGAATTTTTAGAAAATAATCCCTAATAGCTATTTTTGATACCTACCCTAACCTTTATATGTAATGAGTTATATACCATTTACTTGTAGGGTAGGGTCTTATCTTAACTCTTATTATCATTGAAAAAATTGGCATTGAATCCGCCTCCAATCCAATTTTATTCCCTGCCCTCCTCACTATTCTATTTCTTTTATATAATAGCTATTACGACCTATTAGAAAATTTATTATTTTTATTTTTAAAATTTACATTATATTAAAATATTTCAGCTTAATAAAAGAATTCTCATCTCTTATCAAATATTGATATCTTTTTGTTTTTTATTAATCTCCTTGTTATTATGATTTCAATACATATTTCTAATATAATGAACTAATAATGACAATATTTAAATATTTTAATAATATAATTAAAATTATAATATCAAAATAAATATTAGATAAAAATATAATAATTATAAACAAAATATAAACAAATTAATGAAAAATTAATCAATTTAAAAGTATTATTCAAAAATAATTAAAAAATAATTAAAAATAGACTAAAAATAAACTAAAATTTTGGTGAATATCCTATGAAAAGTGAAACAATGGAAGAACATAGAAACAATTCTCCTTCAAATGTGTCCTGTGGAGTTATTACTCTTAGTGATACAAAATACAAAGACAAAACAGAAAATAAAGATACTGATATATCTGGAAAATACATAGTTGATAAATTAAATGAAAAATATGAAGTAAATAGCTATAAAATAATTCCAGATGAAAGTAATGAGTTGAAAATAGCTATTGAAGAAATGATAAATTCTAATATTGATGTTATTTTTACAACCGGAGGAACAGGGATTGGAAGTAGAGATATAACTATTGAAACAGTTGAACAGCTATTTGAAAAAGAATTGATAGGTTATGGAGAGCTATTTAGAGCAAAAACTTATGAAGAATTAGGATCAGGAGCTATTCTCTCAAGAGCAACTGCCGGAATTTACAAGGAAACATTAATTTTTTCAATGCCGGGATCTCCAAATGCTGTTAAATTAGGAATAGCTATTATTTTTGAGGAATTAAGACATTTAACAAAACATCTAAAAGAATAATTAATAAATTTATATAATAATTTATATTAGATAGAATATTTATTAATAGAAATAATATTAAAAATAATATTAATGAAATTATAACTATTAGAACTAATTATAATAGTAATTAATAATATTATTTTTAAGCTATTAAAAGAAAAGCCTAAAAAAACTCACTTACAGAAATCAAAGGCTCTAATTTTATTCCTTCTTTTTCAAAAGATTCAATAGCTCCTTCTTCCCTATCAACAATGACAAAAGCTCTTTTTACTATTCCTTTATTATCTTGAATAGCTTTAATAGCTTTAAGTAAAGAATTTCCAGTAGTTGTAACATCTTCAACTAAAATAACATTATCTTTTTCATTTAATTGTCCTTCAATTAGTTTTGAAGTCCCATAACCTTTTTTTTCCTTTCTAATCATAAGAAGAGGAAGATTAGATTCAAGAGAAATAGCTGTAGCTATTGGTACAGCTCCAAGAGCAGGTCCAGCTATTTTATCAATATTATCATCTTCAATAGCTTGATTAATGAGTTTAGCTATTGTTTTAAGAATTTTTGGATTAGTAATAGCTTTTTTCATGTCAATATAATAATCGCTCTCTTTTCCAGAGGATAAAGTAAATTTTCCTGTTTTAAATACTTTATCTTCTTTTAAAATTTCTATTAAATAATCTTTTGAAACCATATAACAACCTTACTATGCAATGAACTTTATTAAAATTCTATATTTTATTAAAATTCAGCAAATGTGTCTCTTAAAAGGATTTTATCTCCGATTTTACTAATCATATCATAAGGAATGACATTTTCACTTTTCGAAATGTTTAGTGTTTCAGAAAGTCCTCCTTTTTTTATAATTAAAGAATCAACCATCTGTGTTATCTCATCAAACTCAAGATCAGCTACTTTTCCAACTACAACTGCTTCTGTATTAACTACTTCTTTTCCAACAAGGTCTTCAACGATTTTCATGAAATTCCCCAAATATATTAAAATTATATTAAATCATTATATAATTAACTTAATACTTTAATATTTTAATTATTTTATTTTATAATAATATAATAAATATATACTTTTTATAATAATTATATTTAACTTAAATATTAATAAAAAATAAAGAATTAATAGCTATTCTAAATAGCTATCCTCTTCATCTCCTTTATTCCAGTTTATTATTCCATAAACTACACATAAAACTACTGAAAGAACAGTGAATATATATCCACTTAAAACCCATGGGTCTGGAATTCCTAAAATCATTTTTACACCTTTTCATCAGCTATTTCTTTATTAACTGTTTTCTTATTAGCTATTTCATTATTAGCTATTCCTTTATAACATTTATCAATATGCTCTTTAGGCATTGGTTTTGTGAGTAAACTTACAACTATGGTTAAAATGAGAGATATAGGTACAGCAAACATTATTGGATCAATAGCTATCCACGGCATAGTAGGTATTAAAGTAGCTTGACCTGTTAAAGCTTGACAAATTCCTAAACCTTTAGCTGTTCTTCCAAAGATAAATAATAACCAAAATACACTTACAAATGTTCCTGAAACTATTCCAGCTATTGCTCCTTCTCTTGTTGTTCTTTTCCAAAATAAAGCACAAAGATAAACCGATAAAAATGCAGCTGCACAAATACCATAGAATAATGCAGTTCCTTGAGCTACAACACTTCCTGGAAGAACTAAACTTAAAATAAATGCTAAAACAACAGCTATTAGAATTCCTATCCTTGTTAATCTAACAGATTCTATATTTTTCTTACCTTTCAAAGTTTCATAAATATCACGGCCAAGTGAGGTTCCTTGAGCATGATATTGAGAGCTGAGTGTAGACATAGCTGCTGCAAGGAGTGTTAAAAGGAATACATAGACAAACCATTCAGGTAATGCCATACCAATAAATGTTGGGATTATTTTATCAATATTTCCCCCTACAACGTCCACAGCTATTTGTCCAAGATGTTCAAAGAAATAAACATTAGATAATGCTCCTACAATATAAGCAGTTCCAACTGTAACTCCAATAAATAAACCTCCAAGGAGAACAGCCCTATTTATTTCTTTATTAGATTTAACAGTCATGAATCTTACAGCAAGCTGAGGTTGAGCAAGAACTCCAATTCCCACTCCAACAATTATTGTAGTGACTAAATACCACCAGAATTCACTTCCAAGTGCAGGAAATGTCGTCCAACCAGTTCCACCTAAAGCTTGAGCACTTGCTGGGAAATGAGGAGCCATATTAGTTAAAGACATATGTGCTGTTTCTACGCCTCCAAGAGCCCAATAAACAAATATAAGTAAAAATATCATGCCTAAAAACATTATAGTTCCTTGAACTGCTTCTGTATACATTACTCCTTTGATTCCTCCAAAAATAACATAAACAGAAACTATAAGAGATAGAATTATAAGCGATAAGTGGAAATCAAGGAAAAGAGTAGTTTCCATGAATCTTGCAGCTCCAATCAACACAACTGAAGCATAAATAGGCATTCCAAAAAATATGATCAGCCCACTGAAATATTGGATAAATTTACTATTAAAACGACGAGAAAGAAACTCTGGAAAAGTCATTGAACCTAAATTATGCCCCATTTTTCGAGTTCTCTTTCCCAAAACAACAAATGCAAGAAATACTCCAACAAATATGTTTAAAAACACAAGCCAAAGGATTCCCATACCAAATTGACCAGAAACACCACCAAATCCAACAATAGCTGCAGTACTAATAAAAGTAGCACCATAACTTAATGCCATAATATATGGATGAGTTTTACGCCCTGCCAACATGAAATCTTCTGAAGATTTAGTTCTTTTCCAAGCCAGATAACCTACATAACCTACTAAGACAAAATAAACTAAAAATACTATTGTTAATACTACAAAATCCATTTAATTACCTCAAATCCCAAACAATCAATGCCAAATCAATATATAATCAATACCACACTCAATGCAATAATCAATACCATAACTAATGCCATAACTAATGTTATAACTAATGTTATAACCAATGCCATAATCACTATTAAAACAATTATAATCCTTATAAATTATTAAAATTATTAAAATTATTCTTATTAAAATTATAAAAATTATAATGAGTTTAATAATGAGTTTAATAATTAATTAATACAAATATTATATAAAATATAAATATTATATAAATCTTTATAAGTGAATTTTTATAAGAATTTTTATAAGTGAATTTATAATAATCAAATTCATAACTATTATTATCATTATATTATATTATCATTATTATTAGATTAATTAAATTTTTAAATTAATTGAGTTTAAATTAATTATAGCTTAATTAAAACAAATAATATATTATAAATATACTATAACAAATAAATATTTTATAATTAATAAAATTAATATTAATAAAATTAATACTAATATTAATACTAATATCAATAATAATATTAATAATATTTAATGATAATAATAAAAATAATAAAAATAAAAAAGATATAGTAATATACTAAATAGCAATATAATTTAGCAATATAATTAATAGAAATAACAATAATAACAGTATTAGCTAAAATAACATTAATAAATAAAAAAATAAGTTTATAATGATGAAATAAAGGGATTTACATGGTATGGAATGAAAAAGCAGAATGTATGAGTAGAGAAGAAAAAGAAAAGCTACAAATCAAGCTATTAAAAGAAGCCATTGAAAAAGCTTATAACAATGTTCCTTTTTATAAAAAACGTTTTGATGAAGCAGGTGTTGGTCCAGAAGACTTACAAAGCTTGGAAGACATAGAAAAATTTCCATTTACTACTAAAGCTGACTTAAGAGAAACCTATCCATTTGGAATGTTTGCTGTTCCTGAGGACGAAATAGTAGAAATCCATTCAACATCTGGAACAACTGGAAAACCAACAGTTTCAGGATATACAAAGAAAGATTTAGATATTTGGGCAGAAGTTACAGCAAGAGCTATTGATATGGCAGGTGGAACTAAAAAAGATAGAATACAAAACTGTTATGGATATGGCTTGTTTACAGGAGGTCTTGGAATCCATCACGGAGGTTACAAACTTGGAGCTACTGTTATTCCGATTTCTGCAGGAAATACAAAAAGACAAATTGAAATAATGAAAGATTTCCAAAGTACTATACTTACTTGTACTCCTTCCTATGCATTATATCTTGCTGAATCTATTGAAAAAGAAGGAATAAGTATTGAAGAACTTGGTCTCAAATCTGGAATATTTGGAGCTGAAATGTGGACAGAAGAAATGAGAGATGAGCTTGAAAACCGTCTTGGAATTACAGCTGTTAATATTTATGGGCTTACTGAACTTATGGGTCCAGGAGTTGCTAATGAATGTATGGTAAAAAAAGGACTTCACATAGCTGATGATCATTTCTACCCAGAAATAATAGATTCAAAAACAAAAGAAACACTTCCAGAAGGAGAAAAAGGAGAATTAGTTCTTACAACCCTTACACGTGAAGGAATGCCAGTAATAAGATTTAGAACAAAGGATATAACTTCACTTAATTATGATAAATGTGATTGTGGAAGAACAACAGTTAGAATGTCCCGTATAACTGGTAGAACTGATGATATGCTAAAAGTTAGAGGAGTTATTGTATTCCCATCACAAATAGAGAGAGCTATTCTTAAAATTGAAGGATTAACTCCAAATTATCAAATTATTGTTACAAGACCTGAATATCTTGATGAAATTGAAGTTCAAGTAGAAGCAACACCATCACTTTTCTCAGATGAAATGAAGGAAATGGAAGCTATTGAAAGAAAAATAGCTAATAAAATTCATAAAGAAATAGGTCTTAGAGTTAATGTTAGTTTAGTTGAAAGTGAAAGTCTTCCAAGAAGTGAAGGAAAAGCAGTTCGAGTTATAGATAAAAGAAATTTTGATTAAAAAGTTGTTGAAGAAATTAAATTAGTATGGAATGAATAAGGAGAATTAAAAATGAAAATACAGCAAATTTCTGTTTTTATTGAAAATAAAGAAGGAAGATTGAAAAAAGCTATTGATGTACTTTCAAAAGCAGGAATAAATATAAGAGCTCTTTCAATAGCTGATACTTCAAAGTTTGGAATATTAAGGTTAATTGTATCAGATAATAAAAAAGCAAAAGAAGCTCTTGAAAGCAATAAATTTGTAGTAAAAGAAAATGATGTTCTTGTAGTAGAAATTCCAGATCATCCAGATGGCTTAAATACAATATTAGGTTATCTTGATGATGATAAAATAAATGTTGAATATATTTATGCTTTTGTTAGTAATAAAACTGACGAAGCTATTGTAGTTATGAAACTTGAAAATATTGAAGAAGGAATGAAAGCTTTAAAAGAGCATAATGCAAAGATATTAACATTAGAAGATATAAAAAACTTATAATTATTTTAATTTAGTCTACTAATTAATAATAGTTTAAAATAGTATATGGTTTAAAATAGTAAAAAATGAGCTAAAAACAACATAAATGAAATCATAATTCATTTAATAGCTTAGATAAATCTTCTCTTGTATATCCTAATTTTAGAAAGATATTAGAAATAGGCTCATCTTTCTTAATATTGGTGATTTCATTCCAATATTTAAAATCATTTTTAGCTATTGTTTTAATTAATAACTGAATTGTAATTAAAGTTTCACTATCAATAGCTACTAAAACATCATCATTAGCAAAATAATTCTCAGGATCTATTAATTCAAAACTTTCATCAAGACTATCTCTTTGAATAATAGCATTTTTAATTTTATAAGCCACTAAACCACCTTAATTATATACATTGATTATTAATTAATAAACTTTTTATTAATAAAGTTAATGAATTTTAATAGCTAATTTAATAATATACATTAAATGTCTTTAACTGCATAAAATCCATTTTCAATAGCTTTTAAATTCATGTCATGGAATTTAGGAGCTAAATTATTTTTCATAGATTTGATAATAGCTTCTTTTGATAATGGAAAAGTGTCATTAGCTATTGCTGATCCTAATAATACCATATTTAAAGATAATAAACTACCTGATTCAATAGCTAGTTTTTCACCTTCTATTGGATAAACATAATCAAAATTATTTTTCAAATTAGCTATTATTTTATTAATATCAGGATAAGTTTGATTGAATTGAGTTAAAGTTGGAGGAATGATTGGTGATGTATTAAAAACAATTTTTGTTTTATTATTTGCTTTATTTAATGCCCTTACAGCTTCAGAAGGTTCAAAACCTAATATCATATCAGCATTAGATTCTTCAATAATTGAACTTTTATAATCTCCGATTTTAAGTTCTGTTGATACAACTCCCCCTCTTTGAGACATACCATGAATTTCACTCATAACCACTTCATATCCTTCATTCATAGCTGCTTCACAAATTATAACTGAAGTCTTGATGATTCCTTGTCCTCCAACTCCGCAAACATATATATTATAGAAAATATCATTATCATTATTCATAAAATTACTCCTAAAACAAACTTAATTTCAGATTAATCCTTTTTAACACCAATAGCTTTTTGTTTACACATTTGAATACAAGTAGTACAACCTTTACAAAGAAGATCATCAATAATAACTTTTTCATTCTTAACAGAAATAGCTGGACAAGCAAGAGTTTTAACACACTCTAAACAATTATTACATTTATCTTCTTTTATTACCATAGGTCTTTTCTTCTTTTGTCCTTTAATTAATGTACAAGGATATTTAGCTATTATAACAGCTACTCCATCATATTCAAGAGCTCTTTTATATGTATCGATAGTTTTTGATAAGTTAATTGGATTTATTGTTTCAACAAACTCACATCCACAAGCAATAGCTATTTTCTCAATAGATATTTCAGGAGCGCTATCTCCCATCCCATCTACAGGAAGACCAGGATTTGGTTGACCTCCAGTCATAGCTGTTGTTCTATTATCTAAAACCGTTACTACAAATTTGTTATTATTATGAACACCATTGATTAATGGAGGAATTCCACCATGGAAAAATGTAGAATCTCCAATAAAACTTACAACATATTGATTAGTTGCTTTTGAAAACCCACAAGCATCTCCAATACTTGAACCCATAGATAACAAATAATCAGTAGTTTCATAAGGAGGACTAATTCCTAAAGTATAACAACCAATATCCGAAGAGAATATTAAATCTTCATTAGCTATTCCAAGCTCTTCTGCAGCTTTACGAACTCCAAAATATGTTGATCTATGAGAACAACCTGCACACAATGTAGGAGGCCTATTTGGAAGATTTTCCTTTAAATCAGCTAAATTTTCATCAATAAGATTATTATTACTACTACTAAAATGATTAAGAATTTTATTAAAAGAATTTCTAAGAATATCTGGATTATATTCATATACCATTGGAAAAGTTCCATCAAGCTTTCCAAAAACAGGAATAGGTATTTGTTCTTCGCCAAAAATAGCTAATACTTCCTTTTCCATAATTGGATCAACTTCTTCAGCTATAAATACTCCATCTAAGTCTTTTACAAATTCTAATAAAAGTTCTTTTGGAAATGGATATGAAAATCCTATTTTAAGAATATCAAAAT
>JAISIQ010000092.1 GCA_031261945.1 Methanobrevibacter sp. | reverse complement strand
TGTTTATTTTGTTGTTTTTTCTTATAATTCTAATAATTCTATTGTTTCTAATTTTGATATTGTTTATTTTATTGTTTCTAATTTTAGGAGGGGTTTGTTTGAATTGACGACGAGCATCAGCGAGGAAGTCAATTCCCTGTAACATAAAGGTTAAATATAAAATTGAATTAAAATAGTATTATGTTAATTAATGCAGATTTACATGTTCATAGCTGCTTTTCTATGGCAAGTTCAAAGGATATGGTCATTGATAATATCGCTCCTCAAGCTAAATTAAAAGGACTCCAACTTGTAGGAACAGGAGATGCTTTCCATCCTGGCTGGCTAGATATTATTGAAAATAGTACAGAATATGTTGGTGATGGTGTTTATTCGACTCCAGATTGCGATTTTGTTTTAACAAGTGAAATTGAAGGAGAAAAAAAGATTCATCACTTGATTTTTATTCCAACTATTGAAATAGCTAAAGAAATAGCTAATCGCCTCGTATCAAGCAATAAAGATAAAGATGGCAGACCTAGAACTAAAATGAATGGTGCAGAAATCATGGATCTTGTAAAAGAATATGATTGTATGATTGGTCCTGCTCATGCTTTCACACCTTGGACTGGAATGTATAAATCTTTTGATAGTATTTATGAGTGTTATGGGAAAAAACCAGATTTTCTTGAACTTGGTTTGTCTGCAGATACTGATATGGCTGATACAATCCAAGAACTTCATGATATTCCTTTTCTTTCAAACTCAGATGCACATTCTCCATGGCCACATAGATTAGGCAGAGAGTTTAATCAAATTGAACTTAAAGATATTTCATTTTCATCTCTTAAACATTCAATTACTCACAATAAAATCAAAGCAAACTATGGTCTTGTTGCAAACTTAGGCAAATACCATATGACTGCATGTACTAAATGTTATAAATTAGTTGATCCATTACTTGCAAAGGATAATAAAATGAAATGCCCTTGTGGAGGAAGAATAAAAAAAGGAGTAGATTATCGTATTTCTGAAATAGCTACTTGGGATGAACCTCATCATCCTCCAAATCGCCCACCCTACATACATCTCATGCCTCTTGCTGAAATAATTAGTAGTGTTTATGATAAAGGAGTTACAACTAAAACAGTTCAAAATAAATGGAAAACACTAATAAATAGCATTGGAAATGAGATCGATATTTTAATTAATGAACCAATTGAAAAAATAGCTAAAATCGACCCTCAAACTGCTCCAGCTATTGAAGCATTCAGAGATAAATCTCTTAAAATTATTCCTGGTGGTGGAGGCCAATATGGGAAAATATCTTTTGATGGAAGAATAGAAGAAAGAGAAACAATAAAACCAGAAAAAAAGACTACGTTAGATAATTTTTGATGATATCTTATGATATCATCTTTATTCTTTCATCTTTATTCTTTTTTATTATCCAAATTTAACTTTTTATTCTCTCAATTTCCTATTCTTAAAGCATTAATTACAACTAATAATGTTAATCCCATATCTCCAATAATAACTGCTTCAAGAAGGCCAATGTAACCAACCACTCCTAAAATAGCTAAAACTGACTTCACAGCTATTGAAATACCAACGTTTTCTTTAACCACATTCATAGTTTTTTTAGCTATTTTTATTAAAAAATCTACTTTTGATAAGTTATCCTGCATAAGAACAATATCTGCAGTTTCAATAGCTACATCAGCTCCACCCATTCCCATAGCTATTCCCACATTAGCTCTTGCAAGTGAAGGAGTATCATTTACTCCATCTCCCACCATAGCTACATCTTTATATTCTTTTGATAGCTTTTCAACCATATTTAGTTTATCTTCTGGAAGAAGATTTGAATAATATTTATCTAAACCTAATTTATTTCCTACACTAATAGCTGTTGCTTCATTATCTCCAGTCAGCATTATGGTTTTAATAGCTTTGGATTTTATATTTTCTATTGTTTCTTTTCCCTCTTCTCTTATTTTATCATTTAAATTAATATATCCAAGTATTTCGGTTTCAGTTCCTATTATTACTTCTGTTTTTCCTTTTTCTATTTTTTCTAATTCTTTTATTTTTACTTTTTCTATTTCTTTTACTTTTCCTTTTTCTATTTCAGCTTCTGATTTTAATTGTAATTCTAATTCTTTATTAAAATTAAATAGCTCTTTTTTACCAACATAATAAATAACATTATCTATTTTCCCTTTTAATCCTTTTCCAGCTATTGATTCAAAATTTTCTACTTCTTTAATAGCTATATTATTTTTTGATTGATAATCATTAAATGCTTTGGCTATGGGATGTTTTGACTTTCCTTCAATACTACAAGCTATTTCAATAAGTTGCTTTTCTGAGATATTTAATTCTTTATTAATTATCATATTAGCTATTTCTAATCTTCCTTCAGTAAGTGTTCCAGTTTTATCAAATAAAATAGCTTTTATTCTATTTAATTCTTCTATATATTCTCCACCTTTGATTATTATTCCATTTTTTGTTCCTGCAGTAATAGCTGAAACCATAGAAACTGGTGTTGAAATAGCTAATGCACAAGGACATGAAATTACAAGCAATACTAAGCTTCTATATACCCAATCTCCCAATGGTTGTTTAAATAGGATTGGTGGAATAATAGCTACTAAAATAGCTATTATCATTATTAATGGAGTATAATATCTAGCAAATTTATCTATAAAAAGATCTATTTTTGCTTTTTTCTCTTCAGATTCTTTAATTAAATCAACAATTCTAGAAAATATTGTATTTTCAGATGTTTTAGTTACTTCTATTTCTATATATCCTTCTTCATTAATAGTTGAGCTATAAACTTCATCACCAATAGATTTACTAACAGCTAAACTTTCTCCAGTAATTGATGCTTGATTTACAGATGTATTTCCATATACTATAACTCCATCAATTGGAATTTTATCTCCTGGCTTAACTATTACTATATCTCCAATATCTAAATCTGTAACATTAACTTCTTCTTCTATTTCTTTTCTTTCTTCTTCTTTTCTTTCCTCTTTTTTTCTTTCTTCTTTTTCTTGGAATTTTTTACCTTCTGGAAGTGATTTTTTTATAATAGCTGTTTCTGGATTTAAATTAACAAGTTTTGAGAGAGATTTTTTTGATCTATCTAATGCATAATGCTCTATGTATTCTGCTAAATAAAATAAAAGCATTAATGTTGCTCCTTCTAACCCATCTCCAAGTAAAAATGCTCCAATTGTAGCTATTGTAACTAATAGTTCAATCTTGACTTCTCCAGATAAAAGAGATTTTAGTCCATGTTTAATAATTCCTTGTCCAATACCTATTGCAACAATCAAAAATATAATAATAGCTATCAAATCTTGTCCTATGAACTTTAATGTAAGTCCTGCTCCAATAAGAATAGC
>JAISIQ010000054.1 GCA_031261945.1 Methanobrevibacter sp. | reverse complement strand
CGGCGATGGTAAAGATTTCCTTTAACATAATTACAAGCTTTTTCAGCTATTTTTTCACCTTCAGCTATTGTTTCCCCAATTCCAACAATTCCTAAAGCTCTGGAACTTGTTGTATAAACTCCATCTTCCTTTTGACTAACAGCTGCATAAAATACTTTAGCTCCAAGCTCATTAATCTTTTCTTCGTCAATAGCTATTTTCTCATCACTGTGCTTTGTTTTAGGATAACCATCTGGAACTATGTATTTACATACAGATGCTTTATTTTCAAATTCAACACCATTTTCAACAGCACTAGCATCGATTTTATCTAAAGTCCCATTAATAATAGCTTTACAAACATCAATCATCTTAGTTTTCATAAGAGGAATCACATTCATAGCTTCTGGATCACCAAATCTAGCATTGTATTCAATTAATCTTGGTCCATCTTCACAAAGCATGAATTGGCCATATAAAATTCCTTTATATCCTCCATTCTCTTTATCTGAACTTGTTTTATCTTTAATAGCTATTATGGTTTTTTCCATTATTTCAACAGCTTTATCATAATCTTCTTTGGATAAAAATGGAAGTAATCCTCCTACATCAGAGTAAGATCCCATTCCTCCAGTAATTGGTCCTTTATCTCCTTCAAATGCATGAGGATGATCTTGTGCAGCTGGCATCGGAGCTAAATTTTCTCCATCAGAGAAAGCTTGAACAGTAAATTCTTCTCCAACTAGTCGTTCTTCAATGATAACTTGAGGAAATCCTCCCATTTTAGTATCTATAACTTCTTTAGCATATTCTTTGGCTTCTTGATTATCTTTAAGATGATCTCCTACGATTTTAACTCCTTTTCCTCCAGTTAATCCAACTGGCTTTACTACAACATCTTTATCATAGCTATCTAAAAACTCAGAAATATCTTCATAATTATCAAAGACTTTATAAAGTAAGGAACCTGGAATATCATATTCTTCAAAGAGATTTCTCATAAATGATTTGTCTGTTTCTATTTTAGCTGCTTCAATATTTGGTCCAACACATTTTACTCCTGCTTTTTCAAGTTCATCAACTATTCCTTTTCCAAGAGGAGCTTCAGGCCCAATTACAGCTATATCAATAGATTTATCCTTAGAATAGCTAACTACTTCTTGAACTTCTCCTTCATTCCCTTGTTCGTAATCAATAGCTATTTTCGCAATTCCTGGATTCACATTGCTCATATATGAAAATAGCTCTACATCATCCTTTAAAGATTCACAAATAGCATGTTCCCTTGCACCAGTTCCTACAACTAAAACCTTCATATTTAATCTCCATGTTTCCATAATCTTTTTAATCTTTTTAATTATATAAAGTATTTTTATAATTTTTTATAAATCTTTTTATATTAATAAAATTTAATATATTTAATAAATATACTTGATATATTATTAATAAAATACATTATTATTATAAAATACATTATTAGTAAATTATATTATAGTAAAATATATTATTAGTAATAATTTATGTAATTAGTAATATTACATATTATTTAGTTTAGTATTATTAATAATATTAATGATTATTAGTATAATTAGTGATAATTCGTAATAATTTTTAAATCATTAATGTATTAATTATAATTATTAGTAAAATTACTAAAATTAATATTATTAAAATTATTAAATGCATTAATATTATTAAAAGTGTTATTATTAGAATTATTAATAGTATTAGTAGTATTATTAGCAGTATTGCCATTATTAGCAGTATTACTACTATTGATAGTATTATCATTATTTAATATTATTCTTAAATTTTAAGTTTTTAAAAGTTTCAAGCTTCAACCTTTCAAACTCTTAAACTTTTAAAATAATTTTGGTGTTTCAATGAGCGAAAATAAACTTAGAGGAGGAGAGGCAATAATAAAAACTCTCCTTGATCAAGGAACAGATACAATATTCGGATATCCGGGAGGTCAAGTACTTCCATTTTATGACATGATTTATGATTCTGATTTGCGACATATTCTTGTGCGTCATGAGCAATCTGCAGTTCATGCGGCTGATGGATATGCAAGAGCATCAGGTCGTGTAGGAGTTTGTTTAGCTACTTCTGGTCCTGGTGCTACAAACCTTATTACGGGAATAGCTACTGCTCATATGGATTCATCTCCAATAATAGCTATTTCTGGACAAGTTCCGACTCATCTAATAGGAGGGGATGCATTCCAAGAGGTTGATATGATTGGAATTACAATGCCAATTACAAAACATAGCTATCAACCAAAAGATGCACATGAAATTCCTTCAATTATAAAAAATAGCTATGAATTAGCAAATACAGGAAGGCCGGGCCCGATTGTAATTGATGTTCCAAAAAATATTCAAGAACAAGAATTAGATTATTATAAAACAGATTTATATACAGTTCCAGGTTATAATCCTACTATAAAAGGAAATTTAAAGCAAATACGAAAAGCAATAGCTCTTATATCCAAATCTTCCTCTCCAATAATCTTAGCTGGTGGAGGAACTATATTATCTGGAGCATCACAAGAACTAAAAGAATTTTCAAATTTAATAAATGCTCCAATCATAACAACATTAATGGGAAAAGGGGCTTTTCCTGAATATGAAGATAATTATCTTGGAATGTTAGGAATGCATGGTAGAAAGGCCGCTAATCTATCTCTTGATAAAAGTGATTGCTTAATAGCTATTGGTTGCAGGTTTTCAGATAGAACAACAGGAAAAATAGAAGATTTTGCAAGAAATGCTAAAGTTATTCATATTGACATTGATCCAGCAGAAATTGGTAAAAATATAGAAGTAGATCTTCCAATTGTTGGAGATGCAAAAGTTGTTTTAAAATCATTTATCTCTACAATAAATGAATTAAATCCTAACTTAGACTCTAACTTAAACTCTAAATCAGACTCTAACTCAGATTCTAATTCTAATCACAATTTTAATCAGAAAACAAAAACTTGGTTTAATAAATCAATCGAATTTAAAAATAGCTGTATTCCAAGAGTTACTTATGATGAAACTCCATTAAAACCACAACAAGTTATAAAAGAAATAGCTCAAACATTAAATGATGATTCTATTATAACTACTGATGTTGGACAGCATCAAATGTGGATGGCTCACTATTTCAACACAAACAAACCACGAAAATTCATTTCTTCAGGTGGGCTTGGAACAATGGGCTTTGGTTTCCCTGCAGCTATTGGTGCTAAAGTAGCTATGCCTGATAATGATGTTGTAGCTGTTACAGGGGATGGAGGATTCTTAATGGTTTGTCAAGATCTTGCAACTATCCGTGAAAATGATATTCCTGTGGTTATTTGTTTATTTGACAATAGAAAACTTGGTATGGTTTATCAATGGCAAAATATTTTCTATGATAAACGTTTATCACACACTGATCTTGGGGAATGTCCTGATTTTATGAAATTGGCAGAATCATTCAATATTCAAGCTGAAAAAGTAGAAAAACCAGGTGAAACAAAAGAAGCCCTAAACAATGCTTTAAATAGTGGCGAACCAACACTTTTAGATATTGTAATAGATAAATCAGAAGTTCTTCCTATGGTTCCACCGGGATGCGGTATTACTGAGATTCTTGGTGAATATAAAACAGAAAATCAAGTAAAATTAGATGATTTTGAATCTAAAGAAGGAAGTGATTAAATGGTTCCTAATAATAAAACATCTACTAAAACATCTACTCAAATAGATAATAAAAAACCTGCTAAAACATCTGCTAAAATAGCTACTGAAATAGCTAATGAGTCAAATATTCATGTTATTAGTACTCTTGTAGAAGATAGGCCTGGTGTATTACAAAGAGTAGCAAGCCTTTTTACAAGAAGAGGATTCAATATTGAAAGCATCACAGTTGGTGGATCTGAAACTGAAGGATTTTCTCGCATGGTTATCCTTGCAAAAGGCGATGAAAAAGTATTAGAGCAAATAACCAAACAACTTAATAAACTAGTTGATATAATCAAAGTTAAAGATCTTGATCCTCAAAATACATTAAAAAGAGAGCTATGCTTAATTAAAGTAAAAGTAGATGATGAGAAAAAAAGATCTGAAATCATTCAATATACTAATATTTTCAGAGGCAAAATCATTGATGTAAGTGAAAATAGCTTGATTATAGAAATTACTGGTAACCCAAGTAAAATT
>JAISIQ010000036.1 GCA_031261945.1 Methanobrevibacter sp. | reverse complement strand
GGACAAATAGCTAAAGCATATTGGTCTTCCCAATCTAAATGTTTTCTAGCATTAGCCATTTCTAAATCTTTTTCTCCATTGTGAACTCCTTTTGCCATGTCTCCAACATAAGCACCAATTCTTGTAGCTATTACTCCAGATTTCACATCTTCTGGATTTGGAAGAGCTAAATGTTCTGCTGGAGTTACATAACAAATAAAGTCTGCACCTGCTTTAGCTGAAGCAGCTGCACCAATTGAAGATACAATATGGTCATATCCTGGAGCTATATCACATACAATTGGTCCTAACATATAAAATGGGGCTCCTCCACAGAGTTTCTTTTGTATGGTTACATTTGCAGGAATTTCATTTAGAGGGATATGTCCGGGGCCTTCTATCATTGATTGAACTCCTGCTTCGCGACATTTATCTACTAATTCTCCAAGAATTATAAGTTCTTGGACTTGAGCTCTATCTGTAGAATCAGCTATTGCACCAGCTCTCATAGCATTCGCAAGTGATAAAACAACATCGTTTTCTTTAGCTATTTCTAAAATATAGTCGAAATTCTTATAAAGTGGATTTTCTCTTTCATTTTCAACAATCCATGCAGATATAAAAGCTCCTCCTCTACTGACTAATCCTCCTTCACGTCCTTGGTGTTTTAAACGTGCTAAAGTTTCAATATTAACACTGGAATGAATAGCCATAAAGTCAATACCATCTTTTGCTTGTTTTTCTATTGTTTTAAACATTATTTCTTCATCCATATCAATTGAAGAACCTGTTTTTCTTATTGTTTCAATAGCTGCTTGATAAATTGGCACACTTCCAACTGGAAGATCTGACATTTTTAATATTCTTCTTCTAATTTCATCGAGATCTCCACCAATACTTAGTTCCATTAAGCTATCTGCTCCATTTTCAATAGCTATTTCTGCTTTTTTCTCTTCTTCGTCAAAATCTACAATATCTGTTGATGTTCCAATTGTTGCATTAACTTTTGTTCTAAGTCCTGCACCAATACCACAAGGACTGAGATCTCTGTTTTTGTTAGATGGAATAACAATTGTTCCATTAGCAACGGAATTTTTTATAAAATCTGCTGTCTTTCCTTCTTTTTCAGCTACTATTTTCATTTCTTCAGTTATAATTCCTTTTTTTGCGTCTTCTATTTGTGTCATAACAACCACACCTTCTTTATTATATTATCAATTTTTTTCAATTTTTATTTAATTTGATAAAGTTCATTTGAATTTAAATTCATTTAACTTGATAATATTTTATTATTAATTCATAGTTTATAAAGGATATGGTTGAAAATCCTTGAGTAAATAGCTAATTCAGCTATTCTTGATATTTTTAAAGTATATTTGATTTTAATAATTAAAATTAGAAATGAAATTAGAATTAGAAATAAAAATAGAATTAGAATAATAAAAACAAGAATATAAATCTAAAAAATAAGAAATAAAATAAGAAATAAATTAAATAGCTATTAATAATGAATCATAGTGAGTAAATCACAGTTAATCACAGTTAATTGCACTGAATAATAGTAATAATAGTGAAAATTAAGAATAATAGCTTAATAATACCTATTCATTCTTTCAATAGTTTTTTCATAGTTAGGTATATTTGTTTGACAACCTTCAGCTTCTACAATGAAAGATGAAACAGAAGATGCAAACTTAGCACAATCTTCTAAAGAACTATCATTTAAATATTTATAAATAAAACCTGCCCTATATGAATCTCCAGCTCCTGTTGGATCAATAGCTGGACGATAAATGGAATCAACCTTTATTTTTTCATGCTTATTGTAGATTATACTGCCATCTTTACCACAGGTTTTAACAACAATATCTGGACCTAATGCCTTTAATCCATTTATATCAATCGATAATGTTTCTAATATTCTTTTAATCTCGTGATGATTTCCAAAAAGAATTGTAGTATTTGATAAAGTGTCTTTAAGTTTTTCTGGACTATACATATGTAAATCTTGACCTGGGTCAAATGTAACTATTTTTTCCTGGTCATTAGCTATTATTCCGCTCCTACAATTGAAATTAGGATCTCCTGTAGCTAAATGAACGGCTTTTGTTTTTTTAATAGCTTCTATTGGAACTTCTGTTTTTTCAAATTCTTTTCCTGCTCCCCAATAGAAATAGCTAATTTGATTCATGTTTTCATCAGTTAAAACAAATGCTGTTGGTGTATCTTCTGTTTCAGATATTATTAAATAGCTAGTATTAATTTCTAAATCTTTCATTTGGTTGTGATAACTTGAATCAATGAATTTCTTCCCAACTGCAGATATTAAAGAAGTTTGTAGTCCTAAATTGCTTCCAACCATAGCTACATTTGCTGCTGCACCACCATACAAGTTTTTCATTGTATTTATTGCTGCAGAAGAATTAGCTATGGGGAACTTCTCTAAAGATATGATATAGTCAAATGCTGTATGACCAATAGCTAATAAATCATTTTTTTCGCTCAATAAAATCCCCACACAATTTTTAGTAGTAATAGCACTAATAAGTATCACTACTAGCACTATAAAATTAATAAGATAATTATATTAATAATAATATTGATTAGAAATATCATTTTAAATAGTTTCAATACTATTTCAATACAATTTTTAATACTATTTTTAATATTATTTTTATTAGTAATCTTATTAGTAATTTTGTTAATAAATTTATTAGTAATTTTAATTTATTTAATTCTATTATTAATCCTATTATTAATTTAATTGATTAATTTTATTATTCATTTTAATATTATTTATTTTACTTATTATATATTTTAAATATACTAATCATATACTAATCATATAATAATTATATAATAAATAATAATATGATAATGAGCATTTGATAAATAAAAATAATAACAGAATAAAAATATAATAATACAATATTCAATAATTTATCTAATAAATTTAATAATCCAATAATCTCATATATTCGATATTCCAAAATATTCAAAACATTTAAGATTTATTCTTTATAATCCTTGATTTTCCAAGGTTTAATTGGGATAAAACCTTGTTTAGCTATTAAATCTTGGGAATGGACGATTAAATAATTTATAAATTCCTTTGTTTTTGGTTTTTCGTAGTTTGTTTGAACTAAGCTAATAACATGCTGAGTTTCGTCTTTTAAAACATCATTTCCTTTAAAATAGCTAGCATTTAGAAACGTGTAAAGATTATCAGAAGGTTCTGAATTTTTAACAATTTTAAAAGCATCAAATTGTGATTTAACTTCTTTTACTATTTCAAAAGGAATATTATTGTCAGATAGAGTATTCCAAGCTAATCT
>JAISIQ010000033.1 GCA_031261945.1 Methanobrevibacter sp. | reverse complement strand
AATCAGATAAATTAAGAGTATGTGAAATAAACTGAGTTTTACATATATCTTCTACAAATTCTGCTAATAAACAAGCTTCTTTTATATCAGGGCCAGTAGCTAAAACACCATGTTTTTTTAGAATTAGAACATCTTCGTCTTTTAGTGCATTTGCAGCTCCAATAGCTAATTCATCACTTCCAGGGGTTTCATAATCTAAATCAGCTAAATAAGGAGTTTTTATTTTACCAAAACCTTCTAATCGTTTAATTTTCTTATCTGAAAATCCAAATCCAGTTGCAAAAGGAGAATGGGTATGAACAATTCCATTAATATCTTTTCTTTCTTTGTAAATAGCTAAATGAAGATTTATTTCAGAGGAAGGAGTACCTTTTGTTAGTTTATTTCCATCAATATCAACTAAAACAATATCTTCTGGTTTTAAACTTCCTAATGATGACATAGTGGGGGTAATAGCTATTATGTCCATTTCATCATTTTTAAATCTTGAACTTATATTTCCAGCTTTACCAGAAACTAATTTTTTTTCAAATAAATACTTAGATACTTCTACTAATGATTTTGCATCGTTTTCTATCATATTTACAATCTCTTATTTTTATTGTTTTTTGTTGTGGGATTAAATAAATTTCAATTGCTTATAAACACCTTTATGAAGTATAGGGACTTCAGCACATGTTGGAACAATATTATAAATCTTCTGAAACTCGGTTTGTGTCTGAAATGTTCCAGAATTAATCATATGAACTCCATTATAATTTCTATAGCTATTAATATGGACATGCCCAGTATGGAAAATATCTGGAATATTATCAATTACTAAATGATCTTCAAGTTCTGAAGCAAGAGGGGTTCTTTCACCATAAATTGGAGCTAAATGACGCTTATTTAACATTTCTTCCATAATTAAATCATTTCTTTCATGAGAAAATTCTTTAACAGTCATAGCCATATCATCAAAACCACGACCATGATAAATTAATGTATTCCAACCATCTAAACTAACTATTCCAGGATTACTTATAAATTCTACATTATTTAGTTCATAAAGTGATTTAGCATATTTTTCAGGAACAGCTGGCTGTGGTTCAGCTACTCTTGATGCATCGTGGTTTCCAGGGCCAATGATAATTTTAACATCACTTCTAATATCACCAAGAAGCCGAGCTGCTTCATCATATTGATCACGAATATCTTTAATAGCTAATTCTAAATCTTGATTTGGATAAACACCAATCCCATCTACAATATCTCCAGCTACAATTAAGTATTTAACATCATTAGCTATTTCTCTTTGAGCTTCTGTTCCAAAATCACCATTTATCCAGTCAGTAAATCTTACAAAAGCATCTTCTAAAAATGTTAAGCTTCCTATATGAATATCTGATGTAAAAACAGCTGCAAAATCCATTTCTTTTTTTGGAATCCGTGGAACACCTGGTTTAATGATCCTTGTTGCAATAGCTAATGTTCCTTTCTTTTCAGCTATTATTCCAACGATTTCATCTTTAACAAGCTTTTCAGCTTCTCTAAAAAGGTCATGATTATCACTATGGAAAAGTACTGGAAGATCGCCGGTTTCATCTTCAAATTCAACAAGCCTATGGCCATTTTTAGTGGTTCTAACATCTTTAACCATTACAATTAAACTTAAATCTTTAGTATCTTCTCCAATATCTGATACTTTTTGGTAAGTTTTAAGATCCGGCCGCTTTGATAGTATTCCTGATATTTTATCATATCTATTTTTGAAATAAGTAATTAGATTTCCTATATCTCCGCTTGTGTATGATTGCTTACTTGTATCTTGTATTATTTCAAAGTTAAATTCAGCTTCAATAGGATTCATATTCCTCTTAGATTCTTCTACAGAAAATGGTTTAGCTATTTCCTCAATAGCTATACTACCGGAATCAGAACTAGAATCAGAATTAATATTAGAAACATTAGAAACATTAGAAGTATTAGAAGTATTAAAAGCATTAGAATCATTAGGATTATTAGAAGTATTAGAAATATTAGTATCAGTATTATTATTAATATTAGAATTAGTATTAGAATTAGAATTAGAATTAAACTCAATATTAGAAATATTAGAATTATTAAAAGTATTAGGATTATTAGAAGCATTAGAAATAGAATCAGAAGCAGAACCAATATTAGCTTTAGAATTAGATTTAATAGCTATTTCCTTTTGTTCTTTTATTTCTACTAAATTTTCTGGTTTTGCTATTTTTTCTTCTGATTCTTGTGATACTTTTTCTTTTATTTCTTTTCCTTCTTTTAATTCTTTTGCTTCTTTTATTTCTGTTAAATCTTTTGATTTTGCTATTTTTTCTTCTTTTCTTTCTTTTCTTTCTTTTGGTTCTTCTTTAATAGCTATTTCTTTTGTTTTTATTTCTGCTTCTTGGGGTCGTGATTCTTCTTCATTATAATCAAATAGTCCTTTTTGTGTTTTTGCTTCTAATTCTTTTTCTTGGTTTTGTGGTCTTAATCCTAAGGTTGTTATAAATTCATCTACTATAGATTCTTCTAATGAAATTAAATCATCTTTTGAGAATTCTTGGCTTTTTAATTTTACAATTAATGTTGAAGAAAAGTCTAAAGGATCTTCTAAATTGTTAATTTTTTCATAAGCTCCAGGAGATAAATTAATACCTTTTTTTGCAAATTTTAAAAGAACTTCTGCTGTCATATATATCTAAGTTTTTATCTAAGTCTTTATTTTCTTGATTTTTTTATTTTATTTATTTCATTTATTTTTAATTTTTATTAACAATAATATTGTTTTTTTAGCATATATTTTTATCTAATTAATTAATAAATATAATAAAACTTATAATACTTAATATAATTAATAAAATAATTAATAATATGATTAGTAATAGTTGATTAATAGCTATAAATAATAATTATAATACTTAATAGTTAATTTATAGCTAATAGTTAATTTTATTATAGATAATGAATATATTTATAATACTATTTATAATAATTATAATAAGAATTTAATAAGAATTATAATAATATTTATAATAATATAAAATATAATCATTTAAACTATAATAATTATAATAATTTTTATTTAAACCATACAAAATCATATTTATATATATTTAAAATATTTAAATCGAATTTAGATTATATTTACATCATCAATTATTTATTAGGTGAATTTATGCCAAGAATACTTAAAATTATACTCATATTAATCCTTTTTGTAGGGTTTTTTGAAGCAGGACTTCTTAGTTCCTATACAATAATAACTTCAGAAGCTCCTGATGTTAAAGGATTAATTGATTTACAGATTGAAACTATTTCTGGTATATTTAGTAGTGAAAATGTTAATGGTATTCTTATAAAAGATCCTGTTCAAATCAATATAAGCAATGTTCCTGATGTAGCCAATAAAATAGCTAGTATTACGGGTTTAGATGGAGTAGATCTTGACAATATGAATGTAAGTACTTATAATGGAGCAAACGATGAAAATATTCAAGTTACTATAACTGCTCTTGGATTTTCTTCACCTAAATCAACAAAAGGTCAAATAGTTTTATCTCAAACACCAGATTTCTTACTAACAGCTAATGCAACAGCAAATCGTACAAGTTCTGGTGTAGTAGTAAATGTAGATTCTATACAAATAAATTCTATATTAAAACTCTATAACCAGACTCAATAAAGTATAAGATCAATAAATTAAAAATAAATCATAAAATAAATCATAAAACAGATTATAAATAGATCATAAAACAGATTATAAAATAGCTATATAATAGCTATTAATACAGACATTATAGGTATTACGGATATAATTCTAATTAAAGGTGTAACATGATTAATATCATTGGAATTGGTCCAAACAGGGAAAATATAACTATTTCAGCTCTTAAAGCTTTAGAAGAATCTGATGTTATTATTGGATATAAAAAATATATTGATTCTATTTCAGATCTCATAGAGGGAAAAGAAGTAATTAGAAAAGGAATGGGAGATGAAATATCTAGAGGGGAACTTGCAATAGCTAAAAGCTTAGAAGGAAAAAAAGTAGCTATTATTAGTTCTGGTGATCCTGGTGTCTATGGAATGGCTAATTTAATGTTTCAACTTATTAGTAAATACAAAGGCATCGATGTAAAAGTATTTCCTGGTGTTTCAGCTGTTAATTTCGCAGCAGATATTCTTGGAGCTCCTTTACACGATTTTGCTGTTATTAGTTTAAGTGATATTTTAACACCACTTTGCGAAATTGAAAAAAAAATAGAATATGCAGCTAAAGCTGATTTTATAATAGCTATTTACAACCCGATTAGTAAAACTAGAAAAGAACCTTTCAAAAGGTTTAAAGAAATTTTAAAAGAAACAAAAGATTCTAAAACTTTAATTGGAATTGTAAACAGTAAAGAGGATCCAAATAATCCAAAAAAATTAATTATAACGCTTGAAGATTTTGAAAATATTGATGAAAATGATGAAAATTATATCAATATGTCAACTACTTTAATTGTAGGAAATTCTTTGACTTATCTTGATGTTGATAGCAATGGAAATAGCTATTTAATAACTCCCCGAGGATATGTTATTAAATCTGATATTCATTCATTATCTGAACAATTTTATACAAAATTCCTAAAAGGAGAAACACCTTCTGGTCCAAATAAAAAATGTGAATATTATCCATGTCACAATGAGAGCCAATGTTGTGATGCCCAATGTTGTGATTTCTGTTATTGTCCTTTTTATCCATGTGGTGATAGCTCTACTGGTGGAAAATGGATTAAAGATAAAAATGTTTGGAGTTGTCAAGATTGCATGTGGATTCACAATGAAAAGACAATTCAATGTATAAAAGAAAAGCTATCAGATATTTTAGAAAAACCAGAAGACTTAATATTAAAGAAAAAACAACTTCTAAAACTCCGAAGAGCTTGTATTTTAGAGACTAAAAATAATATCACGTAATATAACATAATATCACATAATATTAGATAATATCAGATAATATCAAATAATATTAAATAATATTAATATTAGAATCAATATCAGAATCAATATTAGAATCAATATTAGAATTAATATTAGACTTAATAATAAAAGCAATAATAAAACTAACAATAATAAAAATAATAATAAGAATATAATAAGAATAATAAGAAAATTAATATTAAAACTAATATTAAAAAAAATATTAAAAAGAGTATTAAAAAGAATATTAGAACTAATATTAGAACTAATAGAAGTAAAATTAGAAGTAAAATTAGAAATAATAGAATTAACCATATTAATCATATAATGGTAGTAATAATGGTAGTAATAATACTTAATCATGATAATTATAAAGTATAATAGTATAATAAAAATAATAAACATAATAATAAAAATCAACGGATTAAACAGTTTAGGAGACATAAAATGTCAAGTATTAAGGATATTTTAATAGAAATGAAGAATCTATCTGAATTGATGGTAGATTTAGCTTATTCAGCTGTTCTTTTTAATAGTAAAGATGCCGCAAATGAGGTATTGAAGCTTGAAAACAAAGTAAATAGCTTAAATTATGAAATTAAAAAACAATCTCTTGTTGCAGCACGTTCAGTCGAAGACGCTGAAAAATTAACTGCACTTCTTGAAATAGCTGAAGCTGCTGAAAGTATAGCTAATGCAGCTAAAGACTTAGCAGATATAGTTCTTAAAGGATTTAAACCACATCCTGTTTTTAAAATGGTAATGGAAGAATCTGACAAAATGATTCTAAATGTAAAAATAGAAGAAACCTCAGAATTAGCTGGTAAAACTCTTGGGGAGATATTTTTAGCTAATAGGACTGGTATGAGGATAATAGCTATTAGAAGAGAAGAATCTTGGATTTACGGGCCTGATAAACACACAACTCTATACAAAGGGGATAATTTAATAGCTAAAGGGACAGCTGCCGGTGCAGAACTTCTTGAAAAATTAGCAAGTGGTCAAATCTCTTTAGATGAAATTTCTGATGTTATAGATGAAGAATAGAATATTTAAAACAAAATTTAAGATAAAAAAATCTGAAAAAATTTGAGTTGATAAAATGAATGTAGGTGATTTAGGTGAAGAAAAAACCCCAATTGAAGAAGATTCGCCATATCATCTCATCAGGAGGAAATAGCTTAAGCTATTTTTTTAAAGAAAACAATACAGTAATTAAAGAAAGTATAATGGCACTTTTAATTTCTGCTATTGGTGGATTAATTGCAGGTGTAATTTTAGGAAATATGACTTCGTTTTTAGAAGCATTTCCTGGATTAATGGTTCTTATTCCAGGAGCTATTGGAATGAGAGGTAATATTTTTGGGGCACTTGGCTCAAGATTAGGTTCACATCTTCATATTGGTCTCATACGACCTAAATTTGAAAAATCAGATGTATTAACAGAAAATATTCTTTCTTCTTTTATTTTAACAATAATATTATCAGTATTTTTAGCTTTTTTAGCAAAAGGCCTTTGCATAATTCTTAATTTTGAAAGTATGAGTCTTTTAGACTTTACTTTAATTTCAATGTTTGCAGGGATAATTTCAAGTGCTATAATGTTACCTATAACTATGTTTATTTCATTAAAAAGCTTCAAACATGGCTGGGATCCTGATAATGTTTCAACTCCGATAATAGCTGCTTTTGGTGATTTATTTACTCTACCTTCAATAATAATAGCTATTTTCATGACTTCTTTCTTTTCACATTTCTTATTAAAATATTCCTTATTTATAATAGCTATTATCCTCACTTTAACAGGATTTATTTATGGAATAAGGTCACATGGAGAAATGAGAAAGATTATAAGACAATCAACTCCAGTTCTTCTTCTTTCATCAGCATTAGGAGTTTCAGCAGGAGGATTTTTAAATAGCTCAATCACCACTCTTTTAAATAATCCAAGTCTTCTTACTCTCATTCCATTGTTTTCTGGTGAAAGTGGTAATTTAGTTAGTGTTTTAGGAGCAAGATTATCTTCTGCACTTCATACTGGTTTAATTGACCCAGTTCTGAAACCTGAAAAAACAATTTTAAGGAATTTTGCAATAGTTATTGTTTTAAGTATTTTAATCTTCCCAATTATAGGATTTTTAGCTGAAAGTTCCTCTGTAGTATTAGGTCTTCCTGGATTAGGCTTTATTGAGATGATTTCTATAAGTACAATAGCTGGAATGGTTTTAATAGCTATTATGCTTTTAGTTGTATTTTATATTTCAGCTATTTCATATAGAAAAGGTTTTGACCCAGATAATATTGTAATTCCAATTTCTACAAGCACTACTGATTCTATTTCTTCTTTAATTTTAATTTCAATTTCATTATTAGTTTTACATGGAATTTTATGAAAAATATTTTATTAATACCAAGTCTTTAACACAAAATAACAGTCTTGTACTTTGAAATAATCAATATTTAAACTATCTATTTTCATATCCTTAGGAATAGCTACTAAAACAGATTCAAAACCTGAATTTTTAGTATTTAAATGAAGATAAAATATTAAAGAGCTATCTTCTTCAAGTTCTTTTGCAAAATAGCTATTTAAATCAACCACACCTCTTGAAATTGGATTAATATCATTTGAATCAATAGCTATTTTCTTTGTATTATCTAAAACCCAATAGCTATTCATATCTTTAATAGTTTCATCATTAAATAATAAATAATAATTATTATCTTCAAGATCAGTTTTTTTTATTTTAAATTCTCTACAAATCCAATCTTCACCATGTTCTTCTTTTTTCCCAATGATATTGTGATTACATAGCTTTCCTTTATCACCAATATTTTTAGCTGTATCATATCTACTAGAAACACTTAAAATAGCTAAATTTGATAAATAATCACATTTTACAGTTCTATTAGACACGATAATGTTTGAAGTATCAGAAGAACCAGAAGCAATTTCTCCAACTTCAATAGCTTTAACATTAGAATTAAAAGGATAAATAGCTATTGAACTTTTTATTTTTTCATTAAAAAGATTTTTATTAATAAGAAGATCATAATTTTCTTCTAATAGCTTTAATTTATTATAAGAAACAGTATTTATCAATGTTTCATTATTTTTATTATTAATAGCTAATCCAGGTAAAACACCATTAAAAAAAGTGAATTTTTCCCAATCAGAAGGAGTACCAGGGTCTGTTATTAAATAATCAGCTATTTCATAAGTTAATTTTTCTAAATTTTCTTTTTCAAGTGCATTAAGGACTCTATCATTTGTACTATCAGTAATATTGATTATCATACCAATAGCTAATATAAATAAGAAAAATCCCAATAAATAATCACTTGAGAATAATATTCCTCTCGAATCTAATAGTCCTCTTGGATCTAATATTCCTTTTGAATTCCTTTTTATTCTCATAATTCACCTAATTAAATCAAATAAATCAACTAAATCAAAAAATTAAA
Organism: Methanobrevibacter sp.; assembly: GCA_031261945.1. GTDB lineage: Archaea > Methanobacteriota > Methanobacteria > Methanobacteriales > Methanobacteriaceae > Methanobaculum. Next base: position 2,468 of record JAISIQ010000033.1, on the reverse strand, counting down.
TTAAAACAAAAATTAAAATAAATTAAACAACTGATAAATCACTTAATCCATATTTAGCTCTATGAGAATCATCAAGGAATAAAAATTCATAAAAACCATTATTTTTATAAAAAACTAAGCTATTTCCAGGGTATTGTTCATTAAAAATAACATGATCTGAAGCACTAATTCCTTTATCTTTAAAATTTCCATTATTATAATCTTCAATAGCTATTTTATTAGGAATTATAAAAGTTTCAAGACCATAATGCCCACAACCACATTTTCCTTCTAATCTACATAAATAACAACTACCATCTGCACTTTCATGATAATAGCTATTATCTATACAATTTTTCATAGTATGGCCATACCCATGATTTTCATAAGGATCATAGGGACATTTTTTAATTATAAGCGGGGAACTAGCATTTAAATATCCATCAGCATTATCAAGACCACAATCATCAAGATAACTTTTAAGAGAATTCCCATAAGCTATTTTTGTTCCATTTTCAGTCAATGTTGGATTATTTCTACACATTAAAAATGGAAGTGGGTCTTTCAATCCATCAATAGCTATTTTACTTTCAACTACATTATTATAAGAAAAATTACCTTTTTTAGCAATTACAAGTGTTTTTACATTAATATGATAAGGATCTTCTCCATTATAAACACTTAATACATCAGTTTCAATATTAATAGCTTGATTTTCCATTAATTCCTCGTTTACTTCGTTTAATTTTTCTTCAAGCTCTTTTTCAATCATATCTGATGCATCATACGCAGGAGTATAGCTATTTATTGTTTCATTTGTTATTTTTTCAATAGTTGTCCTTCCTAAAATAGCTATATTTTTATTATAATCTTCTATAAGATAATTAAAGCTGTTTGAATCAATAGAATCAGAACTATTTTTATTTAGTTCAATAACTACATTTAGCATTAAAATAGCTATTATCATAAATGAAACTATCATTATAGCTGTTAATCCAGTAAATACATAGCCATTTTGATTTTTAATAATATTATTTATTTCTTTTATTTTGTCTTTTTTATTTTTTTTATTTTCATTTCCTTTATTTTTATTTTTTTTATTAATTTTAATTTTAATTTTATCGGCTGATTTCATGAATAATGCTCTTATTAGTCATTATATAAATATATTACTTATTTATCTTGTTAATTTTGTTGTTTGGATGTTAAATTTATTTTATAATGTAAAATATTATATAATAAGTATTTTTTTACTATATAATAGCTAATTGTCGTGAATATAGTTAATTGTCGTGTGTAAATAAAATTTATTTTTCTTTGAAAATTATCATAATTTATCTAAAATTGTTGTAATGGCTATAAATTGCTATTAGCTTGTATTTTTGTACTCTTTTAGGAGGAAAAGTTTATATAGTTCTTTAACAATATATTAAACTGCGTCCATATTATGATTTAATTTAATTTATAATATTACGCTGCTAATAGAGGATAAATAGCTATAAATAGCTATTTTAATTTATATAAGGGATTATTATTATTCATTTATTCTTTATATAATTTTTATTAATTCTTTTATTAGTATAACTAAAATACCAAGGATAAAAAAGATTTAAAAGCAGATCATTTAAAAATTTAAGGAAATAAAAACTCAGGAGGTGGGTTTATTTGGTGAATTTTAAATATTTATTTTTGATAGGAGTTGTTTTAATTTTACCTATCTTATTTATACCTGATGCATCAGCAAAGACAGTTACAGTTAGTGGAAATACATTTTCTGATGTTCAAACAGCTATTAATTCTGCAAGTTCTGGAGATACTGTTTATTTAAATAATAAAACTTTTTATGGAACTTCAAGTTCTGATACTATTAGAATTTCAGCCAAAGGAAATATAATAATTCAAGGAAAGTCTGCAAGTGAAATGGGAGTATTAAATGCTAGAAGTAATTGTAGAATAATGCTTATAGGGGCAGATAATACTGTAACTTTTAAATATGTCTATTTTGCATCTGGTAACAGTAGCACGGCTACAGGAGGAGCTATTCGTACAAATAGTAAAATAACACTTCAAAATTGTAATTTTTATAATAATAAAGGAGAAAGTGGAGCTGGTGTATGTATTTATGAAGAAGCAGCTGGTTCAAGCTTTACAAACTGTATATTTACAAGTAATACAGGTATTTATTTAGGTTCTGATGAATGGGTTGAAGGCGGAGCTCTTGATACTCATGCATCTAGATTAACTTTAAGAAATTGCACTTTTAAGTCTAATACAGCTATTTCAGTGGGAGGAGCAGTAAATTTTGCAAATGGAACAACAGGTCACCAAGTTATAAATTGTGTTTTTAGTAATAATAATGCTAAATCAGGGGGAGCTATTCGTCTTTCTGATTTTACCGATCTTATAATTCAAAATTCAAATTTTACAAATAATTCCGCTTCAGAAGGCGGAGCTTTAAATACGAGATCAATAAAAACGGTTATTCAAGG
>JAISIQ010000028.1 GCA_031261945.1 Methanobrevibacter sp. | reverse complement strand
TAATGAAAACAATGTCAAATGTGGATATAAATGCCATAACTTATGAATTAAATGAGCTTCTTGAAGGAGCAAGAGTAGATAAATCATTTCAACCAAGAAAAGATACAGTCATAATGAGATTTCATGTATCTGGAACTGGTAGGGTGGATGTGGTATTTCAAGCAGGAGTAAGAATTCACAAAACTCAATATCCTCTTAATAATCCTAAAATTCCTCCATCATTTCCAATGCTTCTTAGAAAAAAGTTAAAAGGAGCAAATGTCTTATCTATCAAACAACATAGTTTTGATAGAGTTGTTGAAATTAAAATGAAAAAGGATGAAGTTTTTACTCTTGTAATTGAGCTATTTTCGAAAGGAAATATAATTTTACTTGATGAAAAAGGAAATATTATTCTTCCATTGAAAAGAAAACAATGGAGTGATAGAGATATTAGTTCTAAAAAAGAATATAAATATCCTCCTGAAAGAGGAATAAATCCACTTTTATTAGAAAAAAAAGGACAAGAAGAATTAAAACAGCTATTTAAAGAATCTAACACTGATTTAATAAGAACATTGGCTCGTAGTGGATTAGGGGGAGTATATTCTGAAGAAATAGTTTTAAGAGCAGATATTGATAAAACAAAACAAGCGCATGATTTAACAGAAGAAGAAATAGCTAAACTATATGAAACAATAATAGCTATTTTCACTCCATTAAAAAATCATGAACTCAGACCAAATATAGTTTCTGGTAAAAAAGAAGATGTTGTTCCACTTGATCTTGAAATATATAATACAAATAATGAAACTAAAGAATATTTCTCAGAGTATAATGAAGCAGCAGATGAATTTTATTCAAAAAGGGTAAAAAATGAAATACAGTCTGTTCAAGAAAATATTTGGAATAAAAAAGTAGAAAGATATTCAAAAAGACTTAAAATACAAGAAGAAACAGTAGAAGATTTTGAAAAAACAATTGAAACTTCTCAAATAAAAGGTGAACTCATCTATACTCATTATCAAGAGATAGAAAAACTTCTCAATGTTATTAAAGATGCAAGATCAAAGGAATATTCTTGGAAAGAAATAGCTAAAACCTTAAAAAATGCAAAAAAAGAAGGTATGAAAGAAGCAGAAATATTTGAATCTATGGATAAATTAGGAAATCTTGTTTTAGACATCGAAGAAACAAAAATAGCTATTGATTCAAAAGAATCTATTCCAGAAAATGCAAATAATTTTTATGAAAAAGCTAAAAAAGCAAAAAATAAAATAAAAGGAGCTTTAATAGCTATTGAAAATACAAAAAAGAAATTAAAGGATATGGAAGAAAAAAGAGATGTGGCTATTGAAAATATAATGGTTCCTCAAAAAAGAGTCAAAAAAGACCTTAAATGGTTTGAAAAACTTCGATGGTTTTTAACTTCAGATAATTTTTTAGTTATTGGTGGAAGAGATGCTAATACAAATGAAACAGTAGTTAAAAAATATTTAGATAATAATGACATATATTTACATTCAGATATACATGGTGCTCCATCAGTAGCTATTAAAACTGAAGGGAATGATGTAGATGAAAATACTCTTAAAGAATCAGCTATTTTCGCAGCTTCATTTTCATCTGCTTGGTCAAAAGGTTATGGAACACAAGATGTATATTGGGTAAGTCCTGATCAAGTTTCTAAAACACCAGAATCTGGAGAATTTGTAGCTAAAGGTTCTTTCATAGTTAGGGGTCATAGAAATCATATCAGGGGAGTAAATTTGAAAATAGCTATTGGAATCGTTGATTATGAAGGAAAAAGGATAATGGCAGGACCAATAGATGCTGTAAAAGCTCACAGCGATAATTATGTTATAATAAAACCAGGATATACAAAAAAAGAAGCAATAGCTAAAAAAATACTACATAATATAAATGAAGATAATTTAATAAGTTTAGATGATGTAGTGAGAGTTTTACCTTCAGGTAAATGTGATATTGTTGATTCTTAAATCTTATTTAAATAATAGGTAGATAGAAAATCCAAATTACTACAAATAAAATAGCTAAAATAAATATTATTGGAGCTACTATTTTACTAACAGCTACAATGGAACTTATTGTTGAAACTAATTCTACTGAATTATTTGGGCCAAATGTATTGAGTCCTTTAATTCTATTTGTAGAAGTTCCAACTTCTACAGGTTCTAAATCCTCAATAGCTTTATTAATAGTATTTTTAATATATTCGATTATTTCTTTTCTTTTACTAAGTCCCACTGGATTGTATCCATTTGATAATGTATTTACAGAATGGGTATCAGTGGTCATAACTTCTATTTCATCAATATCTAAATCAGAAACATTTTTAATTATTTCTTCCCTAAATCCAATTTCCATATTATTAGAATCTAATAATACATAAGCTGTTTTTTGGTTTTGAACTTCTATTATCATTACTTTAAGCCCACTTTCTCCAATACCATTACTTTTATCTAAATCTTCCATTAAATCTTGACTACAACCTACTTTTATATCAGAACGATTAGCATTACATTCTATTTTATCAATTGTATCTAATAGTTGGAAAACTTCAGGATTTCCGGGTAAAACTCTACCTTTTTCTTCATTGAAAGAATTATGACAATCTACAATAATACTATTTTTAACATTACAATGTTTTCTACTTTGAGTCATTATGGATAATCCTACACCAAATTCAATATCATCACTACCATTTGGTGCAAATGTATTTAAAAGAACTATTCCGTCATTAAAAAATTGAACTCCTACTTTAGCATTTTCTTCACTATATCTAACAAATTTACTTGCAGAAGGACTATAATTCATTTCATTTAACCCTTTTTTTATAGCAAATTCTATTTTATCAATTTCTTTTATTGAAACAGGATTAAAATCATGGGTTGAAGGACCATGTGCTACCATAGTAAAATTATCAAACCTCTCTGCAAGAATTGTGGGCATATTTGATCCTCCAATTCCTCCAAGAGGTCCTGGATGAACACAAGGACTTATAAAAAGAGATTTTATCCCATTTTTTCCTTTAAAACTAATGGTTCCAACTAATGTGTCTATTGGTTCTCCCATATCTTCAAATACCTTTTCAAGAGATCTGGAACCTTCATCAATATGAGCTATAAGAAGACTTATTAGTTCTAACAATCCTACTCCTAAGTTTTTCTTTAAAGGTGATTCAATAACTTTAATAAATGAATAAATAGCTAAAAGGAAAATTATATTAGCTATTATTAGCTTTATAAACACAGAAGCTATTCCAATTTGAATTATATTTTCAGCATTTCCAAGGAAAGTAACCACTATTAACATGGCTAAAACTAATAATGGTTGGATTAATGAAGTAATAGCTGATTTAATGAGGCCTATACTTGAAGTACTCCATAATACAAAAATTAAAAAGGCGAATATTAATACACAACCAAAAACAATGGAATTTACAAATAAATCTAAGTTAAACATAGTGGAAATAAGGGCTCCACTAATTGTTACAATTACAAGTATTGTCATTGAAATTAATGATAAAAGCATAGAGTGTTTTGTTTTTAAATTAATTCCTTTCATTGTATTTAGAAATTGCTGAATAAGAGCTCCAGCAAAAATAGAACTAATACCAAAAGCTCCAAAACCAAAAGCCCCTCCATAAAGAATTTTTTCTAAAATAGTAAGGCTTTCTACAGAATTTATTAAAAAAATCATGGATCCTGCTATAAAACTAATAAATATCATACTAAATACAGATATTGTTGTATTTGGGAATGTTCTAATATATTTGGATAATCCTGCAACATTACTCATACTTGACATAGAAATCCTCGATTTTTCTTTATTATTCTGTATTTATTCTTTCGTTTCTTTCTTTCGTTATATAGTTTTTATTATAATTTTTTATTATAAATATTAAATTAATATTATTTTTTATATTATTTTTATTTTTATTTTTATTTTTTATATAATGTTTATAATTTTAATAATTATTTTTATAATAATTATAATCATCTTAACTATACTTATTATAATGATTATTATAATATTTAATATAATATTAAAAACAATAAATAAATGTAATAGTAGTAGTAATATTAGTAGTAATAGTAGTAATAATAATTATATTGATAATATTAATAATTATGGAATAATTCTAATATTTATAATTTAATATATTTTAATACAGTTTAATAAATTTTAATACATCTTAATACATTTTTAATACATATTTGATTCTAACATTGTTCTAACATTATATGCTAAATATAATAAATACACTAAAAGGGAATTCAGGTGAATTTATGAATAATATTAAAAAGATTATTTGTCCTATTAAATCTGAAGATTTAGAGAAAGATAGAAAGAAAGGAAAAGAAGCTGCAAAAGGAAAGGAAAAAAGAGAGAGGAAAGAGGAGGAGAAAGAAAAAGGAAAGAATAAAGGAAAAAAGGAAAGAAATGAAAAATTGAAAGATATTGGAAATTTAACTGAGATAAAAGACTTAAAAATTGGAGATATTGTTCATATTTCTGGTAAAGTATTAACAGCTAGAGATCAAGCTCATCAAAGGATAATTGAAAAAGGAGAACCTTGTGAGTTAGAAGGAACAGCTATTTTTCATGCAGGTCCGATAATAAAGAGAAATAATACTTCTTCTCAAGAAAAACCAGATTTTGATATAATAGCTATTGGTCCAACAACAAGTATGCGTATGAATCCTTACGAATCAGAGGTAATAAAGAAAGGAGCAAAAATTATCATTGGAAAAGGAGGAATGGATGACAATGTAGCTAAATCTCTTAAAGAAGAAGGAGCAGTATATTTAGTTGCTGTTGGTGGTTGTGCTGCTTTATATGTAGATTCTATAAAAGAAATAGCTAATGTTCATTGGCTTGATTTAGGGATTCCTGAAGCAATATGGGAATTAGAAGTTGATAATTTTGGTCCATTAATTGTAGCTATGGATGCAGATGGAAACAATATATTTAAGTAGTTTTTATTCAATTGATTATATTCTGGATTATTTAATTTGAATTATTAAAATAAATATGGTGTATTGATGGTTAAAAAGGATAAGAATAGATTTAAAGATAAATATGATAAATATAATGGATATAATGGAGATAGTGATGACAATAAGAAAGCTATTAAATCTATTAAAAAAAGTAATGCTTTACCAATAGCTATGATTATATTTACTTTAATAATATTAATAGGAGCGGCTATTGCTTATTCTTCTCCAGATACTTTTAATAAAATAGCTAATGGAATTAATAATTATAGTAATTCTAATAATAATAATAATAATAATATGAATATTAATAATTATAGTAATGGTAGTAATATTAATAATGATTATAATAATTCTGTTTCTATAAATTCTTCTAATCAAAATATATCAAATCAAAGTTCATCAAATCCTAAAGAAGGATATTCTCAACTTACTATTCATGGTTTTAAATGTTTTATTAAATCTGAATATATGGATTTTAAACGAATTTCCGATAAAACTGATTTTACTAATGCTTCTATTGTTTCTAATAATTTAAATATTTCTAATAGTTTTAACATTTCTAATAATTCTAATAGTTCTGATTCTCTTTCTTCTTCTTATTCTTCTTCTAATATTTATGATGATAGCTATTTAGCTTATGTTGGAAATTCTACTGTTGATTTATTTGATTATAATGATTTTTCTAAATTAAGATCTAAAAATGGTTCTTTTGATATAGAAATTATTAATATTAGTAATTCTTCTAACACTCCTAACACTCTTAACACTCCTAATAATCTTAACACTTCTAATTCTTCTAACAGTTCTAACATCTCTAAATATTCTACTAATTCTTTTAATAATAGAATAGCTATTGAATATTCTAATGGAAATGTTATTAGTGATAAAACACTTATGATATTAGGAAATGAAGTAAGATTTATATCATATGGTGAATATTCTCAAGAAGGATGGAGGGGTCCAAAAACAATAGCTTACTTCAGATTAAATAATTCAGATATAGCTATTGCTTGGGAAGGAAATCAAATAGATAGCTATGTTATTGAGAGTTTTTTTAAGTTAAATTAATTATGCATATTATTAAAAATATTTTGATTTAGTTAAGTAGATAGTTTAATTTTTTATTTTTTTTTTAATTTTCATGAAAAAATTCTATAAACATTTATATAGAACAAGAAATTAAATTACAATTACGTTTAGAAAATTGCTAATAGCTATTATTTATAATAATTTATAATATTATGAATTTAATAGATTTAATAGAAATTTTAGCTTTGAACTAAAATAGCTTTGAACTAAAAAATTATAGAAATT
>JAISIQ010000002.1 GCA_031261945.1 Methanobrevibacter sp. | reverse complement strand
ACTTGATTTTAAATAGTTGATTTGTTATGATTATAAAATGTAGAAAAATCTCAAAAGGAAAAACAAAGGGTAAATTAATCACAAGCACAGAACCACTAAGTTTTCTCGGAGGAGTAAATCCAAACACAGGAGAAATCATAGATCCAAACCACGAACTTAAAGGAAAAAACATAGATGGTAAAATACTTTATATTCCTGGAGGAAAAGGTTCAACTGTGGGATCTTATGTAATATTTCAAATGAAAAAGAATAATGTTGCTCCAAAAGCAATTATATGTAAATCTGCTGAACCTATAATAGCTACAGGAGCTATAATATCTGATATTCCAATGGTTGATTCTCTATCATCAGATAAAGAATTAAAAGATGATGTTGAAGTTGAAATAGATGCGGATAAAGGAGAACTGCAAATATTTGATAATTAAAGGATTATTATGAATCAAACACTAATTAAAAACATAACATTAATAACTGGTAAAGAAAAAGAGCCAATTGAAAATGCATCAATAGCTATTGATAACAATAGTGGAAAAATAATAGCTATTGGCACTAATACTTCTAATAATAATAACTTTAATGGATCTAATAGCCTTAATGCCTCTAATATTTCTAAAAACCAATCTAATTATAAAAATATCATCGATGGAGAGGGAAAATTTTTAATGCCGGGATTTATCGATGCTCATGTTCATATTATGGCTAATGGATTTTTAAATGAAGATACAATGAACAATCCGTTTTCATATTACTTTTACAATGCTTTAAAAAACATGAAAGATACTCTTGATGCAGGAATAACAACTGTAAGGGACTGTGGATTAGCAGATATCGGAACAAAGTTAGCTGCCGAAAGAAGACTCTTTCCATCACCAAAATTACACATTTCCGTAGTTCCTCTTTCAATAACTGGCGGACATTTTGATTTTTACCTTAATTCTGGTTATGATATGATTCAACAATATAAAGGATTTCCACATCCAGTTTGTAATGGAAAAGAGGGTGTTCTTCAAAAAACAAGAGAAGTCCTAAGAGCTAAAGCAGATTTTATAAAAATAATGGCAACTGGAGGAGTAATTAGTGCAAATGATGCTCCAAACGATATTCAATTTAGTGCAGAAGAGATAAAAATAGCTGTTGATGAAGCAGACAGAATTGGTGGAAAAAAAGTAGCTACTCATTGCCATGGCTTAGGAGGAATAAAAACTTCATTAAAAGCAGGAGTTCATTCTATTGAACATGGATCATTTATTGAAAAGCCACAAGCTAAAGAAATGGCAGAAAAAGGAATATTTTTAGTTCCAACATTTTCTGTAATAAAGTTACAAAAGGATCAAGCTTCAAAAAATGAATTAGCAGCTGATAAAATTCCAAAAGCTTTGGAAGTAGCTAAAGTCCATCAAGAAAACATGGAAATGGCTTATGAAGAAGGAGTTACTATGGTTATGGGAACTGATGCAGGTATTGTTGAACATGGTAAAAATTTAGGAGAATTACAATACTTAACAAATTTAGGAATGACTCCAATGGAAGCCATAATAGCTGGAACTTTTAATTCTGCTAAATGTCTTGGAATCGAAAATAAAACCGGATCTATCGAAGTTGGAAAAATAGCTGATTTAATCATCACTGAAAAAGATCCTCTTGAGAATATTTCTATATTATCTTCTCCAAATAACATTTTATTTATAATGCAAAATGGGAAAGTTGTTAAAAATAATTTAAATAGCTAATTCACATCAAATCTAATATAAAACTTAGATTAAAATTTAGGTGGGCCTATGGCTGAAATGAAAAAGGAAATAGAAGTTCCAATTAGTGGAATGCACTGTGCATCATGTGCAATGAATATAGAAAATTCATTAAATAGCTTAGAAGGAGTAAAAAATACATCTGTTAATTTAAATTCTAATAAAGCTATTGTTGAATATGATCCTTCACAAATAGCTATTTTTGAAATTGAGGAAGCTATTGAAGATTTAGGTTTTCAAGTTCCAAAAGATGAAGTCATTCTTAAAATAGATGGAATCCATTGTGCTAATTGTGTTTTAAACATAGAAAACAAATTAAATAAACTTAATGGCATTCAAAAGGCTACTGTCAACTTGAACTCACAAAAAGCATTAGTAATCTATGATAAAAATATTATTAGTCCTGAAAATATGGGGAAAGCTATTGAAGATCTTGGTTTTGAATATTTAGGAATAGATTCACAAATAGAGTCAAATCTTGATGATGAAAGATATGAAAAGGATTTAAAAGATAAAAGAAACAGGATAATCGTCGGATTCTTATTTTCTGGAATTTTAATGGGGTTAATGTTTACTCATATCCATATTTTTGGACTTACTATGTCTGAACTTTCACTTATAATAGCTATTCTCCCTTTTATTTATGTTTCTTTCCAGATAATACATGCAGGTTTCAATTCAATTATCCATAAACAATTAGATATGGGTGTAATGTATACAATGGGAATACTTGTTGCATTTATATCAAGTTTACTTGGAACATTTAATATCATACTCGATTCAAGCTTTATGTTTTATGAAACAGCTATTATGCTTGCATCATTTCTAATGTTAGGTAGATATTTAGAAGCTAGAGCTAAAAGAAAAACTTCTTCATCTATAAAACAATTAATAGGATTACAACCTAAAACAGCTACTCTTTTAATTAAAGGTAAAGAAATAAAAGAAGGAGAAAAAGAAGTAAAATTGGAAAAAGGAATAGATGAAGAAGAAATAGAAAAATATTCAGAAAAAGAAGTATTAATTGAAGATATAGCTATTGATGACCTATTGTTAGTAAGGCCAGGAGATAAAATTCCTGTAGATGGAATTGTTATTGAAGGAAATAGCTATGTTGAAGAATCTATGATTACAGGTGAACCAATAGCTGAACTTAAATTTAAGGGAGAAACAGTTTTTGCAGGTACAATAAATCAAGAGGGAGTACTTACAATAAAAGCCCAAAAAATAGGAAAAGAAACAGTTTTATCTCAAATAATTGAACTTGTGGATAAAGCTCAATCATCTAAACCTCCAGTTCAAAGAATAGCGGATAAAGTTGTAAAATACTTCATTCCAACTATATTAATAATATCTATTGCTTCATTTAGTATATGGTATTTTATAATAGGTTCAAACCTTTTATTTTCACTTACAACATTAATCTCCGTTCTTGTTGTTGCGTGTCCTTGTGCTTTAGGTCTTGCTACTCCTACTGCTGTAACTGTTGGAATTGGGAGAGCTGCAGAATATGGAATATTAATTAAAAATGGTGAAACTCTTGAAAGTTCTGAAGATGTAGATGTAGCTATTTTTGATAAAACTGGAACTATTACTGAAGGTAATCCTGAAGTAAGTGATATTCTTATTTTTGATAATTTTCAAACTAAAAATAAACAATCTCAATTAACAGAAAATGAATTTATTCAATTAATAGCTAGTTTAGAAAATAATTCAACTCATCCAATAGCTAAAGCCATAGTTCGAAAAGCTGATGAAATGAATATTGATTTAAAAGATGTCACTGACTTTGAAAATATTACTGGAAAAGGTTTAAAAGGAACTATTAATGAAATAGCTATTTTAGCTGGAAATAAATCTCTTTTACATGATGAAGGTATTTTAGATAGTGAAAATATCATTGTTTCGTCCAATGCTTTAGAAACATACAATAATTTTATCAATGAAAGCAAAACAGCTATTTTTTTAGTTTATAATGGTTCTATTAAGGGAATTATAACTTTAATGGATAAAATAAGGGATAACTCCAAAAAAACTGTTGAAGAACTAAAATCTATGGGAATAAAAACATTAATGTTAACTGGGGATAATGAAAAAACAGCTATTAATGTAGCTAACTCTGTTGGTATTGATGAAGCAATAGCTGGAGTTTTACCAAATGAAAAGCTCGAAAAAGTTGTAGAAATTCAAAATACTGAAAGTGAAAATATCTCTTCTAAAAATACTAGAAATACTAAAAATAAAGTTCTTTTTGTTGGTGATGGTATTAATGATGCTCCAGCTATTTCTCAAGCAGATATTGGAATAGCTTTAGGAACAGGAACTGATGTAGCTATGGAAAGTGGAGATATTGTTATTATGGAAGGAAACCTTGAAAATGTAGTTGCAGCTATTCAGTTTTCTAGTAAAGTAATGAGCCGTATTAAGCAAAATATCTTTTGGGCATTTGCATATAATATAATTTTGATTCCAATAGCTGCAGGACTTCTCTATCCTTTCTTTGGAATAGTTTTTAGACCAGAATTAGCTGGCTTGGCCATGGCATTAAGTTCTGTTACTGTAATTACTTTATCTTTAACTTTGAAAGCTTATATTCCTCAGATTAAAAAAGATAATATTTAAATACTATTTTCACTGATTTAAATAAAATAATAAAATAATAAAATAATAAAATAATAAAATAATAAAATAATAAAATAATAAAATAATAAAATAATAAAATAATAAAATAATAAAATAATAAAAATATAGATGTAAAATAGGATAATATTACATCTTAATCTATTTTTGACTTAGAGGAAGTTCTAATTTAACTTCTTCAGATTTATTAGCAATGAAATTGTAAAATACAGAACTTAAGACTCCATATATGAATCCTCCAGCAAAGCCTCCTAAAACTAATATTAAAATTAAGCTTAGATTTGCTAGTATATTTCCTCCAATAATAGCTAATATTAAACCAATAACTAAACCAAATACTAATAAGATTACTCCAGTTATAATTCCTGCATTTATGGGATTTACTGAATTTAATTTTGTCATATGTCCGCAAGATTCTAATTCAACTTTTAAACCACCAACTTTTGGAGCAATGAGGTTAAACACAAATGACCCTATGATTGTAAATAAAAGTGGTACAACAAATGCATAAACAATAGTCATTGGACTAATTGCTAACATAACTATTTGATATAATAACAGTCCAAAGCTTTGGGTTGCAGTATTCACTAATAAAGACTGAATCAACGGCATCGCTGATAAGGACAATCCGATAAAAATAATCGGATAAATTATTATTCCTATTATCAAACTTATAATAGCTGTTATCAATGCAAATGGAAGTATAGAAATGCTTTTTATAGATTTCACTGAATCTATATCTTCTATTTCTATAACTACTTTTTTTATTTTTTTTACAATGAAATTATACAAATATGAAATGCCAAAATAGCTAGATATACTTAATATAAGTGTTCCAAAGATAATTGCAAGAGCTATTAATCCTAAAGCAATATTAAATCCTCCCATAAAACTAAAAACAATTAATATAATTATAGACAAAATAATTGCCCAAATAAAACTTATTGATGTTCCCATTATGGTAATGGAAGATAAATCAAGGGATTTTACATCTCTTTTTTCTGTCATTTTTTCACCTTCTTTATAATTTAAATAATTCTCATATGATTCGGATTGATTTAATTAATTTAGTTAATATCTAATTTAATTAATAGCTATTTTTATAATTAATAGCTATTCAAACATTAGAATTATTATTTAAAACCAATCCTTTGATGATTCTAAAACTTCATTAACTATTTTTTTTGCAGAACCAATGTAAGTATGAGGGTCCATTATTTCATCAACATCTTCTTTTGTTAAATATGGTTCTATTTCTTTTCTACTTAATATTATATCAGAAAGTAGCTCTTGATTTTTATTTGCTTTGATTGCACACTCTCGAACAATCCCATAAGCAGTTTGACGACCCATGCCTCGTCTTGTAAGCTCAGCCATTAGTCTTTCTGCCATAATGAGGCCATGAGTCATATTAAGATTGCGTTCAATGTTTTCATCATAGAAAACAAGATTGCTCATAAGTTTTATTGTAAGATTAAGTATATAATCTGTAAGTATGCAAGCTTCTGGGAATATTATTCTCTCACAAGAGGAATTAGTTAAATCTCGCTCATGCCAAAGAGGATTGTTTTCCATAGCTGCTACTACATATGATCGCACTACTCTAGCTACTCCACAAATACGCTCAGCTGTAATAGGGTTCATTTTATGAGGCATTGTACTACTGCCTACTTGTTTTTCAGGATCAAAATACTCTCCAACTTCCATAATCTCTGTTCTTTGAAGATTTCTTATTTCAAGAGCTATTTTATCAAGAGTAGTAGCTATATTTGCCATATTCATCATAAATTCAGCATGATTGTCTCTTTGAACTACTTGGTTAGTGATTTTAGCTGGAGGAAGGTCGAGGATTTCAGCTACTTTTTTATGAACATCCCACCCAATTTCTCCAAGAGCTGCTGTTGTTCCAACTGCTCCATCCATCATAGCTACACAAAGATTTTTTTTAGATCCTTCAAGACGTTCATATTGTCTGTGAAGTTCATCTGCCCATAATGCAAACTTCATTCCATAAGTAGTTGGAAGGGCATGTTGGCCATGCGTACGACCAATACAGACTTTATTTTTGTTTTCATCAGCTAATTTAAGAATTATTTCAGCAAGACGCTCTGCTTTTTCTTTAAGAATAGCTATTGACTCTTTAAAAAGAAGGGATTGTGAACTATCTACAATATCATTAGATGTAGCTCCAAAATGAACATATTCTCCCGCATCTCCGTCACATTGTTCAGCTAAACCTTTAACAAGAGCTGCTATGTCATGATTAGTTTCTCTTTCTATCTGATTTACTCTTTCTAAGGTTACATATTTAGTATTTGCTTTTCTCTTTATTTCATCAGCTACTTCTTGTGGAACAATTCCAAGAGCTGCTTCTGCTTGTGATAAAGCAGATTCAATATCTAGCATTTTTTGCAATTTATTTTCTGATTCCCAGACATTTTTCATCTCTGGAGTTCCATATCTAAATTCAATTGGGTGAATAGCCATTTAAACTCTCCTTATTCTTAAAATTTCTTATAAATTCAACATAGATGATTATTATAATTTATCAATAGTAATATTATTAAAAATACTAATATTATTAAATATTATCAATTAT
>JAISIQ010000112.1 GCA_031261945.1 Methanobrevibacter sp. | reverse complement strand
CCTAAATCTTCTGCAATAGTTCGTTTTCCTCTAAGATCATTTAAAGTACTTTTTCCATATTGTTTAATTAATTTTCCTAATCCTTCTTCTTCAAGTCTTCGTGTAGAAACAAAAACTTTGGGATTTTTAAGAACTTTAAACTTGTTATTTTTAGCTAATCTTTCTATATAATCAGTATCTTCTCCAAAATTAAGGCTTTCATCAAAACCATTAAGTTCTTCATGAAGGTTTCTTTTAGTTATTATTCCATAACAACCTGCTCCATGAGGTTTTATTTTCTCAAATGCCACCATAAACCAATTAGCAATATCATGAAGAAGTTTATCCCTACTACTTTCAGATAAAGGAGTCATTAAAGTTATTCCAATATCTGCTTTGTTTTCTTCAAATTCCTCAATAACTTCTTGTAGATAATTTTCTGTTAATTTTAAATCAGAATCTAAAAATAATAATAGCTCTCCTTTAGCTATTTTAGCACCGTTATTTCTTCCAACTCCTGGCATTCCTCCATCTACAATTATACAACCATATTTTTCAGCTATTTCTCTTGTAGAATCTTTTGAATTAGCATCAGCTACTATAATTTCATAGTCTTCAAATTTTTGAGACCTAATACTTTTTAATAGCTTAGGAAGATATTCTTCTTCATTATATGTTGGAATAATGATACTAAGTTTCATGTAATCATCTTTATTCTTTATTTAATTAATTATCTATCATCAACCATTTATTACTGTTTGTATTATTATAATTAATAATTATATTATAATAATATATTATAATAATTATATTATTGTCAAATTGATATTATTAATATTAATATTATTAGTATTAGTGGTCTTTTTATTAGTATGAGTATTAGTCTTATTATTAGTCTTATTGGCAGTATTAGTGGTATTATTGTTATTGTTATTATTAGTATTAGTAGTATTAGTGCTATTAGTGGCATTATTATTAGTATTAGTATTAGTATTGTTAGTGTTAGGAGTATTATTTAGTTTTGTTAATATTATATGTTATGTTATATGTTATCTTATTTTATATTTTGTATTTTATATTTTATATTTGGGTTATGTTTTATTTTTAGTTTAACTTGTAATATTAGTATTATTTTCATTAATATAAGAATATACATTCCATGAAAGTGAATAGCTAGTACAGCTATTATTAAGAGTTTTTGTTAAATTATTTAATAGCTCCATTTCATTATATTCTGGAGAAATTAATATTAGGGTCTTGTTTTGGTCTTTTCCTTGAGTTTCATTAATTGAAAGAATGTTATATTTTTCAAATTTCGAATCTAACTCAGAAATGGGGTTTATTACTTCTAATTCATAATATTCTGTATTTGTTCCAATTAAAGAAATCCAAATTCTAAGCAATATAATTAAAATGACAGCTATGTAAGGAATAATTCTTTTAAAAGTTACATAGCTAATAATAGCTTGTTTGTGAATAATAGCTACTTTTTCTCTTGTATTTTTCATTAAATAATTAGTTTCTACATCTTCTATTTGAAATCCTATCGAACGGTTTTTTAAAACTTGCCAGGTTCTTCCTAAATAATAATTTATTGGATATTCATCAAAATAAACATATAACATTCCAAATAATCCAATAATAAATGGAACTGAGAAAAATCCTCCGTCAATTATTCCAATTAATCCACATGTTGATGAAAAAATAAGAATAATTTTTGTTGGATATAGTCTGTCTTTTAAAGAAGCAACCTGCATTGCAAACAAGATAGGAATAGCTATTATGATGATATTAGCTATTTTAGGAACATATGGAGAAAGTGAATCTCCTGTATGAATTCCTAATGGGATAGATATAGGAATAGATGTAATAGTAGATATAGGAACAAATATTGAGATAGTTTGATAAATATTCGGGATAAAAACATTAAGAATATTCCCTACTACTGATTTATAAACATGAGAATGAAGAATGCTTGTAGTAGTTGCATCTGGAATCATTGTTACAAAAATTGTAAACTGACCTATTCCTAAATAATATCTCATAGCTATTTCAATAATCAATCCAAAAATAGCTATTATTAAAGATGAGATTATTGATAATTTAAGATAATAGCTATTATTTAAACTAAATAGCTTTTTATTAAGAAAAGAGCTTTGGCTTAATATTAAAAAAATCCCTAATATTGCAAAAAACAATATATCTTTACCTTTTGAGGATCCCATTAAAAATATTCCAGTAATAGGCCTTATAAAACTAGCTAATGTATCTGAAAAAAATAATAAAATAGCTATTCCAATAAATATTATTCCAAGTAAAGTATATTTGTTTATTTTCATAATAATCTTTTGAATAAATAGTGTTTTTAAATCTCAGATATTATTTAATATTATTATTTAATATACTATTATATATATAAAATAATAGTAAAATAATATAATCTTATAAATAATCTATAAAATATAAAATTATAACTAATCTATAAAAATTAATTAGTTATAAACTTAATAATTATAAATTGATTATAATTAACTAATATAACCAATATGGTTAATATAAATTAATATAATTAATTAAATTAGTTAAATTAATTATAAAATGATTTAATAGGGTGGATTTATGAAAGTAGTAGTTGCAATTGGAGGATCTATAATAATAAAAGATCAAAATTCAAAGATGTTTCAGGATTATG
>JAISIQ010000103.1 GCA_031261945.1 Methanobrevibacter sp. | reverse complement strand
GAATTAGCTATTGTTTCCCCAACTCTTGCAAGACATCATTTACCTCATGCCGCTTGTGATATTTCTGAATATTTGCGTAGATATGGTGCTAAAGATAATATGATAGGTCTTGCTCGTGGAGCAGGAAAAGGAATAGCTGGAATAACTGAATATGAAAAAAAACTTATTGAAGAACATGATATAGCTATTTATGCATTAGGTAGCTTTAAACAATGCATCATAGATAAAACTTTTCTTTTTAGTGATATCGATACTCCAGTTATTGTTACTGGAGCTCCTGAAATAGATATTGAAGATCTTCCAGGTGCAGATGCATATGTTAGTGGTCTTGGAAGAATTCCAAGAAGGCTTAAAAGAGGAGAAAATATAAGAGCTTTAAAAAAACTTGTTGACGTTGTAGAGGATATTTTAGATCAGAAAAGAAGAGATATGTCTCAAGATCCTCCATTGGCACCAGCTATTTTAGTTAAAAATGCTATTGAAAATCAGGTCCCGGCTATTGAAGATGTTATTTCTCCAACACCAGTTACAAGTCAGTTAGATGGAGTTAGAATTAAGTTAGATTATGATAAATATCATAGTGAAATAGCTAATGTTATTGTTAATAATAAACCACTTCATGAAATAGCTGATATTAAAAAATCACACATGTATGATTATATTTTAGTAAAATTATTAAGTGAAAGCTCTATTGTTTAATATATTTAGTTCTTTTATTTTAATTCTATTTTTATTAATTAATCTTCTCTTTTTAAATTTTATATTTAATTTTGATATTTCAATAATAAAAATAAACATTATTGATATTATTTGAAGTTTATTATATTGCTTTTAACTATTTTGATAGAAAATTAAAAAGAAAATAATATTAATGATGAAAAAATAAAAAATGTTCAGAACATATATTGTCTATATAATTATCATATATATTAGAATAAAATTAGAATAAATATTGATGATAATACATCTATGAAATAGATGATAATAAATCTATGAAATAGTAAATCTATAAAATATATCTAAGAAATATAAAATTAAGTGAGGGAAAAAATGGCTGAAAATCTTAACGAAGATCATGTAAGATTAGATAAAACAGATCATAAGATACTAGAAATAATAAACAAAGATGCTAGAACTCCTTACAGACAAATTTCAAGAGATTTAGATATTTCAGTGGGAACTGTCCATAACCGTGTGGATAAACTAATAAAAACAGGAATTATTAAAAAATTTGCTCCTATTATGGATCATAGGAAATTAGGATATGGTCTTACAACCATAATCGGTGTTAGAGTTAAAGGAGGAAAGCTTGAAAATTGGGAAAACAAAAAAAGCTTCGATACAAATGTATTAGGAATTTATGATGTTACTGGAGAATATGATGCATTTTTAATAGCTAAATTCAAAGACACCGATGAATTAGATAAGTTCATAAAAGACTTATTAAAAGAACCTGATGTTGAGAGAACTTATACTCAAACTGTATTAAATGTTGTAAAAGAAGATTTAGGTTCAGCAAATATGTTTTAATAATAAAATAGATTGATAAATAAGATAGATTGAATTAATAGCTATTTTTTAAAAAATTATTTAATTAAATACTGGCGAAGTGTAATATATGGAAAATATTAGGTTAAAACAAGCACAAAATCTCATTGAAAAAACCGCTGGAAGAAATAAAGAAGAGTTCAAATTGAAAGACCCTCAAGCAGGACATATAGATTCCAAAAAATTTGAAAATGTCTTTGAAAGTATTATTCCTGCAGAAGATTTCTTATACCGTAGTTTACCTAATCATAATCTTTCAAAAGAAGAAGCAGAAAAATTTACAAGGTATCTTCTTTTGGCAAGAGAAAATATCGATTCAATATTATCAGATTTTAAAGTAATAGAAAAAAAAGAAGAAGAAATAGATATTAATAAAATAACATCAAAATATCTATTCATAACTACTAAAAATAACTTTAAAAAATTATTAAAAAAGTTAGGAGTGGATGTTCAAAGAATAATTGTATCAGGAGTTCCTTTAAAAGTAGAAGATATGAAAAAGATAAATCCAAAAATACCTGATGCTGCATTAAAAGGAATAGGAAAAAAAGTTGAACATGTTAACAATGATATACAAAGAAAGAATAGTTCATTAAATCCTGAAAAAATCTTTGTTTTAGCTGAAGATGATGTTACTGGAAATTTACTTGGTCAAAGAGCTAAAGAAGAATACAACGCCATAATCTATTTAGATAATCAATTAAAAGACTTAACAGATGAAGGATTAATTAATTTAATTGAAAACAATTGATAAAGATAAGGATAATAAGGATAATAATAATAATAGCTAATTAGAATAATTATTAAAATAACTATTAAAAATTCTAATTTTATTATCCTATTTGCTATTAACAAAGATATTTACTATTTATATTAATTCCCCTATTATTTTTATTGTTATTACGATTATTATTAATTTTCATACTAATTTTTATTATAATCAATTTCAATTATATTAAGTTCATAATTATTATTATATAGAAATAGTCAAGAAAAAGGTGCTTTAATGGTAGATGAAATACAAAATCAAGAATATGAAAAAGCGAGTAATATACTCAAAAAATTCAGTTCAGACCATAATATAAAATATGAAAATAATGTCAAAGATGAAGAAGCATACAACCAATTTCGAGATAAGTTTTCCCCAGAAATTTTAAAAAACCTCTCTGATGATGATTTATTAAACCATATGTTTTTACATGAAAGAGATAAAAATAATCTTTGCTATGCTCTCGAATATGATGATAAATACAAGGT
>JAISIQ010000102.1 GCA_031261945.1 Methanobrevibacter sp. | reverse complement strand
TCTGTAGGAAGTGAAGAAAAAACGATTTCTACATCATTTGATACTTCCTCTGGTTTAGTATCAGTGACAATGATATCTTTTACTGAATCCATCATTGGATCCTCAAGATACCATGTGGTGGCATCTTCATATCTTTTTCCAGCAGAACGAGAAGAAGCTGTTAAAGCAGTTATCTCAAAATCAGGATGTTTATCCAATAATTGAATAAATCTTTGCCCTACCATTCCAGTTGCACCAAGTACTCCTACATTAACCATTTTATCACCACAATATGATTATAATTTTATAAATTTTATAATTAGTTATTTATACGTTTTTATTTGTTATTTGCTATTTTTGAGTTATATTAATTAGATTATTATTAATTAAATTGATTAATCCAATAATATTGCTTTTTATTATAAATTATTGATTATTATTACTATTATTATTAGTATTAATATTAATATCAATATTATTATATTATTAATTACCCCTACGATTTATTATTACTATAATTATTATTATTATTATTATTATTATGAGTATTATGATTACTTATTAATTATAATACTAATATGAATGTCATTATAAAATTCAATTTTATTATTCTTAAAAAATTTTTAGTATTTTATTCAGTATTTTTAAATAAGGTTTAAATAATATCAAAAAATCATTTAATACCTAAAACATCAGCCATATCATTGACTTTTCCAGGTTTTCCATTATTTATAAATCTTAAAGCTCTCATTACGCCAGCTATGAAAACTTCTCTTGTGTGAGCTCTGTGAGTAATTTCGAGACGTTCACCTTCACCAATGAACATTGCAGTATGATCTCCAACTATGTCTCCTCCTCTAATTGCATGAAGACCAATTTCTTCTTTTGTTCTCTCTCCTACAATTCCTTCCCTACCATAAACAGCTACATCTTCAGTTTTGCGATCAAGTTGATTAGCTATTATTTCAAATGCGGTTACAGCTGTTCCAGAAGGAGAATCTTTCTTTTTATTGTGATGAGCTTCTATAATTTCAATATCAAAATCATTTAATATAGGAGTTAAATCTTTCAAAACTTTAAAGAATACATTCACCCCAATAGCCATATTAGAAGAAATTACTGCTTTAATATTAGCTTCTTTAATTGTTTTAGCTATTTCTTCAGATTGTTCATCTGTAAATCCAGTAGTTCCTACAATTAAATTAGTTTTAGATTCTGCAGCTATTTTAATTGTTTCGAATGCAGCACTAGCTATTGTAAAATCAACTAAAACATCAGGTTTTGTTGAATCTAATATGTTTTTAAGGTTTTCAGCTCCTTGAACCTTAACTCCAATATTACCAATACCAATAACTTCACCAATATCTTTATCTGCAAGAGGAGTATTTGGAATTTCAATAGCAGCTATTACTTCCATATCATCTTGTTCTAATATTTTTTTAATAATACCAGAGCCCATTCTTCCTGCAGCTCCAGTTACAGCGACTTTTAACATATTATAACCTATATAGTAAATTTTAAAGTATATCTAAATTTAAAGTAATTTTGAATTTAAAGTAATTTTAAAGTAAATCTAAACTTTTCAAAGTTTTTTCAACTAAATTTCATTTAAAGTAATTTTAAAGTAAATCTAAACTTTTCAAAGTTTTTTCAACTAAATTTCTATTTTTATCACTTAATGATGCTAATGGTAGCCTTACATTACCTGCTGGCCTATTTAACATATTAAGAGCTTCTTTTGTCGGGACGGGGTTGCTTTCAATGAATAAAACTTTCATTAAATCATATAATTCATAATGCAAATCCATAGCTTTCTCATAGCTACCATCAAGAGCATTATTAACCATTTGAGTTGTTCTTATTGGATCTACATTAGCTATTACACTTATAACTCCTTTTGCTCCAAGAGACATCATAGGAACAGTTAAATCATCATTACCTGAAAGAATAGCAAATTTATCTTCAAGATTATTTTCTAACAATATTTTTTGTATTTTGGAAGTTTTATCTAAATCAGGGTTAGCTTCTTTAATAGCTACTATATTATCCAATTCAGCAACGTTAGCTATTGTTTCAACATCAATATCAGTACCAGTACGTGAAGGAACATTATAAACAATAATTGGTATGTCTGAATTATTATTAATAGTTTTGTAATGTTCAATCAAACCATGAGCTTGAGGTTTATTATAATAAGGAGTTATAACAAGAGCAAAATCAGCTCCGGAATTTTCTGCATATTGAACTAAATCTAAGGCTTCTTTTGTTGAATTACTGCCCGCACCAGCTATTGTAGTAACTCTTCCATCTACTTCATCAACCAAAATATCAACTAGAGCTTTTTGTTCTTCATGAGTGATCGTAGCTGATTCTCCAGTTGTTCCTGCAGCAAGTAATCCATCAACACCATTTTCAATTAAAAAGTTTATATTTTCCCTATATCCTTCTTCATCAACTTTATCATCAGATGTAAATGGAGTGATCATAGCAACTGCAGTTCCTTCAAAATTCATCTTAATTTCCTCCTTTATTTCATTTTATTTCTATTATCTTTCTATTATCTTTCTATTCCTTTCTATTTTTTTGTTATTTTTTATTATTTCCTTATTAGATGTAACTTATTCTAAAACATCATTGACAAGTTCATATGCTTTTTTACCATCTTCCCAATCTACAAATACAACAATAGCTGTTTGAGAAGAAGATATTTCTACAATGTTAATATTATTATTCCTAAGAGGATCTGTAATATCAGATATTATCCCCGGAGTTTCAATAAAATCAGGACTAACTACAGTTATCATAGCTATTTCTTTGCCTAATGAAAGAGAACTAAGCTCATTTCTTTCTACTACTAATTCATGTAATAAATGATAAGCTTCCATAGAATCTTTTTTATTAACAAATGTAGTTACAGAATTTTGTCCTGCTGAAATACCAAATATGTTAATATCATTTTCAGATAGCTTTGTAGTTACTTTTGAAAGCAAACCTGGTTTTTTAAGCATTTTTTCTCCAACAATAGCTATTACTGATATTGGTTCAGGATATAGAGTATTGCTCTTCATCATTTCTCCTTCATGAGGACCTACAATATTTGTTCCATCATCAGAAAGATCTCCTTTTTCATAGCTAATTATTTTTGCATCAATCAAAGGATCTTTATATTTCAATGCATGAGGATGGAGAACTTGAGCCCCATGAGTAGCTAAATCTCTCATTTCTTCAACAGAAATTTTATCAAGCTTTTTTGCGTCTTGAATTTTATTAGGATCTGTGGACATTACACCATTAACATCTGTGACAATAATAACCTCATCAGCATTTAAGCAATGGCCAAGAAGGAAAGCTGTTATATCACTACCTCCTCTTCCTAAAGTAGTAATTTCACCACTTGGTCCTTTTCCTAAAAATCCACAAACTACTGGAATTATTCCTTGATCTAAAATCTTCATCAATTCTTGGGATTGATTTTCAGATTTTTTAAAGTCTATTTTCGCTTCAAGAAGATTAGTATCAGTTACAACAGGCCAATTTTCATTAAATGGATCTATATATTCTGATTTAACTCCTAATGACTCGATTACTGAAGACATAACTCTGACACTTGTCATTTCCCCCATTGCTAAAATCTCAGCCATTTGTTTATCAGTAACAGTAGATTCAACAGAATCCTCAATTATCTTCAAAAGATCATCAGTTGTCTTATTAATTGCAGATACTACTACAACAACTTTATTTCCCTTCATATATTCATTAACAACTGACTGGGCTGCCTTTCTAATCTTTTCCCCATTACCTATCGAGGTTCCACCGAACTTAGCTATTATTAGTTCCATTAATTCACAACCTTAATTATTTTCATACTATCCAACATATCGTTAAATAAAATCATTGATATTTATTAGGATTATTATATATTTTATTATTATAATCTCTAGTTTTAATATATCTAGTTTTAATGTATCTAGTTTTATATCTATCTAATTTATTTATTATTCATAAATATTATATTAATTATTATATTAATTCATAAATATATGATTTTTATTATATATATTTTTAATATTATTAATATTATCAAAAATTATAAAAAACTAAAAAAATAAGTAAAAATAGCAAATTATACGGCTACTATAAACTAAAAATATCATTAGAATTATTAATACAACTATCCATAATAATAAAACAATGCAATAATAATGAAAATAGTAATAATAATAAAAAAAAGAATAATACTAATAATAATGATAATAAGGATAATGATAATAAAAATAATAAAAAAAATAAAGCTACTAATCTAAAAAAATAGAATTAAAATAGAAATAAAAAAATTAAAGAATAAAAAAATTAAAGATATATAAAAATAACAATTAAACTATATTTGATTCTTGTCTAACTAATCTTGTAATATATCCTGCTATTTTATTTCTTAAATGTTTTGTACTAACAGTTGAATATTCGGCTACTAATTTTTTATTTTCATCAAAATCAGTGGTAAAAGTTCCTTTGTGAGTTTCAATAAGTTCTTTAGATATACGTTTAACAAATGAAGTTCTAATATTTCCCATTTTATATTCTCCTTCTTTTTTAATTTTTATTAAGTTTTAATATTTGATTAATTGATTAATATTAATTTGATTATTTTAATAGTATTAATAAAATTATTAATAGCTTTTTCATATTAATTGTTCATCATATATAAATTTATATATAAACCTATTTAAATTTAATTATAGTTTTAATTATGAAAATCAAGATTTGATGATTTGATGTTCTGATTAATTGATTTCATTATTTATTTCTTTTTGTTTATTTTTACTTAAAATTCTTAAGTTATTCATTATATCACTAAGAATCTCCAAATCAATATCTTTATTT
>JAISIQ010000072.1 GCA_031261945.1 Methanobrevibacter sp. | reverse complement strand
GCATCTATTTCAATTGGATCACTACATGCTTCAATAGCTGTATTAGGATCCTTTAAAAGATGACCAGTAACAACACAAACAACTTGTTCTCCTTTGTCTATTTCACCTTGATTTACAAGTTTTTTGAGTCCAGCTATTGAAGCCGCAGAAGCTGGTTCAATACCAATTCCTTCTTTTCGAGCTAATTCAAGCTGAGCATCAAGAATTTCCTCATCAGTGACAGTTTCAGAAAATCCATTTGAATCATAAATAGCTCGAAGAGCTTTAATTGAGCTAACAGGAGCCCCAATTCTAATAGCTGTTGCTACTGTTTCAGGATTACTAACTGGAACCATATCCATAGATTTTTTTCTAAAAGCATTAGCTATTGGAGAAGCACCTTCTGCTTGAATTCCAGTCATCATTGGTTTATCATCTATGTATCCAGCTTCATGAAATTCAGATATTCCTTTCCAAATAGCTGAAATATTTCCGGCATTTCCAACTGGAAGAATGATTCTATCAGGAGATTTCCATTCTAATTCATGGACTATTTCATAACCAATAGACTTTTGACCTTCTAATCTATAAGGATTAATTGAATTAAGTAAATAAAGATGTTTTTGAAGAGCTAATTCAGTTGTCATTTCAAGAGCTTCATCAAAATTACCATTGACAGATAAAACTTCAGCACCATGAAACATAGCTTGAGCAAGCTTTCCAAGAGCTACTTTTCCTGCTGGAAGAAGAACAATACAACGAAGTCCAGCTCTTGCAGCATAAGCAGCAAGTGAAGCAGAAGTATTTCCAGTAGATGCACATCCAACTGTATCCACACCAAGTTCAGCTGCTTTAGTCATACCCACACTCATACCTCTATCTTTAAAACTTCCTGTTGGATTTGAACCTTCAACTTTCACAAATAGCTCTACACCAAGCTCCTTACCTAATTTTTCACATTTGCAAAACGGAGTTCCCCCTTCATCAAGACTCACGATCTTCTTTTCATCAACAGGCATAAATTCTTTATATTTCCACAAGACATCTTTCCTACAATCAAAAGTTTCTTTAGGAACACTAAATGCATCCTGATTAATAGCTATTTCCAACACAGACCCGCATTTTTCACAATTGTAGATAACTTCATTATCATCATATTCTTCATTACAATTAACACACTTTATCATAGAATCAACTTTATCAAATCAAATTAAATCATTAAAGACTTTATTATTAATTAATATTAATATTTAATTAATTTATAAATTAACATTAATTGATCAACTTTATAAATTAATTAACTTTATAACTATTTTATAATTAATTTTATAAGTAATTTTATAATTAGTTATAGTGTTTATTTTTGTTTATTTTTAATATTATTATTTTAAATATTATTTTAAGATTTATTTTAAAATTTATTTTAATTGTTATATTAAATATTTTATTAATTCTATTTAATATTATATATAAAAATATTATTTTCATTATCAATACTAATAATTATAATATTTATAAAAATAATAAAAATAATAATAAAATAATAATAATGATAATGATAATAATAAGGTGTTAAATTTTCACGTCTCATATAATCGTTGTAATTTCTTATTATCTGGTTTTA
This sequence comes from Methanobrevibacter sp., assembly GCA_031261945.1. Lineage (GTDB taxonomy): Archaea > Methanobacteriota > Methanobacteria > Methanobacteriales > Methanobacteriaceae > Methanobaculum. Next base: position 987 of record JAISIQ010000072.1, on the reverse strand, counting down.
ATACAGACACAATCCGTCATGCTAAAAGAATTCAAAACAATGAAATTAAAGCCCCATAACAAAATTAGCAAAACCAATAGTAAAATAAACTTCAATAAAAGAAGCTATGGCTAACAAAACAATAGCTATTCCTAAAAAAACAAGAGAAGAAACTAATTTATCTAAATTATCATTAAAAGAAATAGCTATTCTATTATTTTGATTTTTAAAAATGTCTATAATAAAGTTAATAATGAAATTAAGTAATACAAAACCTCCACAAGCAGCTATTATAATAGCTGGAAGTTCAATAATTCCATGAGGTAGTGTAAGAAGCAGAAAAGTGCCAAGATTCATAGATGAAGCAAAATAGCCAATAAACATCCCATTTATTATAAGAATCATAGCTGTTAATAAACCAATGAAAATAGCCCCAAAATATAGAACAATAGCTACATTAAAATTATTTAGAAAAATAGAATCAGTAACAAGTTTAATTTCACCAGTTTCAACACGATTTCTAAAAGTATCAACAACAGGATTCATTAAAGAATCTAAATATTGAGGAAAAAAATATCCTAAAAACATAGGAATTAGAAATAAAAGAGTAGAAAATAATAATAAATAGCTATTATCTTTAAAAGCTATTTTGATTTCTTTTTTTATTAAATCAATGTAATATTTAATTTCATTCATCAAATCTGCCATTATATTAAATAGATTATTATATTATAAATAGCTTAGTTTCATAGCTATTTTCATAAAATTCAAAGCTAAATAAAAATTATATAGCGAAGCAAATTTTATTAGATGATATAAATTCTACTAATTAAAGTAAATATTGATTTAAACTAGTTATTTTTAGCTATTAAAGATTTTAAGAAAGATTTAAATCTAATAAAACTGATATAATCATTAGTAATAACAACTAATGATTAAAATGAAAAATAAATCTTTAAAAAAAGAAGAGCTATTAAAATTAGATAAATTATATAATAGCTATTATCC
>JAISIQ010000071.1 GCA_031261945.1 Methanobrevibacter sp. | reverse complement strand
GGTTTAGATATTCATGAATCTCCTTCTATTTCAAAAAAAGATAACACAATCCTCAAAGAGAATATGGTTATTACAATAGAACCTGGAATATATTTTGAAGGAAAATTTGGTGTAAGAATCGAAGATACGGTTATTGTAGGTAAAAATAAAGGGGAAATAATAGGTAATCTTAAGTATTAGATTTAAATTAGGTTTAAATTAGTTTTATTTTAGTTTAATTTAGGTTTAATTTAGCTTTAATTTTATTTTTATATAAAATCTTAATTTTTGTATTACTATACCATCAAAATTCTTATTCTTTGTTATTTTTTTATCTTTATTTTAATTTTATTTCTTAATATAATTTTTACAACTTAATATCATTATTCTTAATTTAAATCAATATAATCTCTTTATTTGCATTTTATTTGTTTAAATCAATATTGTTTTTGATTTTGAGAAAGATTTATAAGGCATCACCTCGATACTATTTTTATAAAAATCTTTTATTGAGATTTTTATTGTTCGTTGTGATTTAAATGATTTTAAATAATATAATATTTTCATTGTCGAATTTAATTGAAAATAGGGTTCCTGAGAAATATCTAATAAGATTTCAAGAGGCATTACTTTCAAGTGGAATATTTACAATAGCTTCACAGTTGTTGTCTATTATAATAATAGCTATAATAGCTTTTTCCTCCTTACTATCATTGCTTTTTATTATATTTTCACTTGATTTGATAATAGCTATTATAATGGGAATAGCTATTCCTCCTGGGATTTTAATAGCTTATATTATAATTAAAGCTGAAAAACGAGCTGATGAGATTGAAAGAGCTAGCCCAGATTTTTTAAGACAGCTTTCATCTATGCTTCGTGTTGGTCTTAGTTTTGAAAATGCTTTGTCTGATTTATCTAAATATGGCTCAGGACCTCTATATGATGAAATTAGAAGGGCTGTAATTGAAATTAAAATTGGAAGAGATTTTGATGAGACAATTATGGCTATGGTTCATCGTTTAAAATCAAAAAATTTAGAACGAACTTTTAAAATAATTTTAGAAGCAAGAAAGAGTGGTGGAAGTCTTGCAGATATCATTGATGATGTATCTCAGGATTTAAGAGCTATAATAGCTTTAAAACGAGAAAGAAGGTCAAGTGTAATGATGGCAATAATGTTTCTTGTTATTTCAGCTATTATAGCTGCTCCTTTTGCTTTAGGCATGATTGGAATTTATTCTTCTTTTATGTCAGAATTAGGTCAAGGTAGTGATTTAATAGAAACTTCTAAAATAGCTGCAGGATCATATATTGTTATTCATTCAATTTTAGCAGGATTTATAATTGCGTTGATCATGTATGGAAACCTTAAAAAAGGAATCAAGTTTTCAATTCCTTTAACAATAGCTGCTTATTCTATTTTTTATATAATAAGTAATTTTGGAGCTTCTTTTTTAGCTTTTACTTAATTTATTTCAGAATTATAATAGATATAACATAACTTTATTACTTTAAATCATTTATTGGTGTTTTTCATGAATATTAAAACTATTAAAACTAATACTATTGATACTATTGATACCATTAATACTAATACCGTTAATACCATTAATGCAATTAATACTATTAATATTATTAAAAATATAAGAAATATTAGAACTATTAAAACTATTAGAAATTTTAGAAATATAAAATATATTAGATATATTAAAAATATTAGGAAATTTAAAAATATCAGTGATTTTATAAATATTAGGAATTTTATAAAAATTAGAAATATAACTACTATTAGTGATACTATTAATACAAATATTAATAGTAATAATGGTTTTAATTCTAATAATTCTAATTCTAATTCTAATTATAATTCTAATTTTAATTTTAATTATAATTATAATAATAATTCTAATAATAACTATAATAATAACTATAATTCTAATAATAATCATAATAGTTATAATAGTCATAGTCATAATAATAATTATAATAATAATTTTATCAAGGATTTTAATATTAATATTAATTCTAATGGTTTTAATGAGCTAAATAATCTAATAGCATTATTATTCCCTATTTTCAAGGATGAAAAAGCTCAAGCTGGGGCTGAAATGTTGCTACTTATGGGGGGAATGGTCGTTATAGTTTTATTTTCTGTTTATTTTTATAAAGATTATTTACTTGAAATAGGAAACGAGATTTCTTCAAATGAAATAGCTGAATTAAACCAAGCAATTGAAAATATTTCTTCAAATTTTTCATAATTCATTTTTAGCCCTTAACCTTCAATTTTCAATATTTTGTTGTTTATTGGTAGTGATTAGTTGTTTTTTTTATTGTATATTGAAAAATTATTTAATCTATAAAATATTAATAAGATTATAAAGGATATTATAAAGGATATTATGAATGCTATTTATGAATGCTATTATGAAAAGGATATTATAAAAACCAGATTGTACTTACAATACAAAAGTACAATACAAAAGCATAATAATTTAAGGGATTTTTATCATGAAAATGTTAATTAATGGTTCATATGAAGGAAAAGAAGAGAATTTTGAGGTTATAAATCCTTATACTAATGAAGTTATC
>JAISIQ010000006.1 GCA_031261945.1 Methanobrevibacter sp. | reverse complement strand
TAAGAGCTACAATAGAACCAGCTACATGTGCAGATAATCCACTAACAGCTATAAATAGCTTAACATCTTTCATAGATTCAATATATTGATGAAATTTTTCAGGATATCTAATTGGAGATATAATATTCATATCATAGCTAATTCCTAATCTATCAAGGGTGACAGCTACTTTTTTTGCTTCTTCAACATCTGAATAGCTACCTGGAACTACTGATACTAATGGATTATCTTTATTCAAGGTTAATTCTTTATTTTCTCCATTTTCTTCTTCGTTTAGGAAGTAATATTCTTTTTCTTCATAGTTATTAATAAACTGTTTTTGTAAATATTTGCCATTAAGAGAAGACAATAGCTTTTTTTCATCTTCTTTGACTTTTGTTTCATAGCTATTTCTAAGAGAGTCTATTTTTTCTTTTGTTTCTTTGTCTTTTGTAGCTATTATTTGAGCTGCAAGAATAGCTCCATTATCTCCTCTGTCTATTCCAACAGTAGCTACTGGTGCAGGGAATGGCATTTGTGCAGTAGCATATAATGCATCTAATCCACCGACTTTTACATCTACTGGAACTCCAATAACCGGTTTATGGGTGTAAGCAGCTATTGATCCAGGAAGATGCGCTGCAAGTCCAGCTATTCCTATGAATACTTCTATTCCTCGTTCTGTTCCTTCTATAACAAGGTTTTTTACTTTTTCATGAGTTCTATGTGCAGATGCAACATTTAAACTATAAGGGATTTGAAGATTTTCTAATATATCAATAGCTTTTTGAGCTATTTTTGAATCAGATGCACTTCCAAGAATTATCATTACTTTAGGATTCATTTCAACACCTACTATAAAATCACGAGGCATGCTATTCATTTATTCATTGTATCATGTTTAATGTATCATATTTAAGTTATCATATTTAATTTATCATATTTAATTTATCATATTCTTATCATATTTTATTAATTTATTAATTAATTTAATAATTATTATACTTATTTATTTTATATTAATTTTTATATTATTTATTTTATATAATATTCCATTAATAATATATAATAATCATAATACTTATAATAATAATTATAATAATTTTAATATTTTTAATATTAATAAAAATCCTATTAATAAAAATTTATTAATAACTAATTTAATATAATTAATATAATTAATCAATAATTAAATAATAGAAGTAATAGAATAATAAATAATAGAATATTAACAATAGAATTATTAAGAATAGGGTATTTAAGAATAGAATTATTAAGATAGATATTTCTACTATGTTTTTACTAATAATAAAAACAAACTTTTAAAAAAGTTTGATCAAAAAGTTCTATCAAAACTAAAACCAAATCAAATAGAAATCTTTACTAATAATAAAAATAAGATTGATATGAAAGAGGAAAAAAGTAATAAAAAGGAAAATAATAAGAAAATATCATCTGTTTCTGTGGTTATTCCAGCATATAATGAGGAAAAAACAGTTGCAGGAGTAATAGCTGCAGCTAATGAACTATCTTATGTAAATGAAGTAGTAGTTGTAGATGATGGTTCTTATGATAAAACAGCTGATGAAGCTAAATTTGCAGGAGCTATTGTTATTTCTCATGCAAGTAATCAAGGAAAGGGTTCAGCTATTAAAACAGGATTTAAGCAATCAAAAGGAGATATTGTAGCATTTATTGATGCTGACATTCGGAATTTAACTTCTGATAAAATTGATAAGATTATTCGCCCTATTCTTGATGAAAAAACAGATATAACCAAGACAAAATTTGTAAGAGAAAGTGGAAGAGTCACAGAACTTACAGCAAAACCACTTCTTAAATTTTTCTTCCCAGAAATTACTTTTGACCAGCCATTAAGCGGACAATTTGCAGGGCGCCGTTCTTTTCTTAATAAAATTAAATTTGAAAAGGATTATGGTGTAGATGTAGGAATTGTTCTTGATGCAGATGCACATGGAATAAATATAGAAGAAGTAGATATTGGAGAGATAAAACATGACATGTCTCCATTAGATAGCTTACATGAAATGGCTAATGAAGTAGTAAGAACAATTGTAGATAGAGCTATGGAATATGGCCGTGTTACAATGATGGATGCTATGGGTAATTATATTAGAATGACTACACTAGGTCTTTCACTGATTATCCTTGGAATATTCATGATATTTTTTGTTCAAGGAATACCTCTTGAAATAGGTGTTGGAATAGCTATTATAGGTATTATTTTAGCTATTTATTATGTAATTCGTCTTATTATCAAAACTGTAGCTATGTTTAAAAAGAGACCAAGGGGAAATTTTTTGAGGTCTTTTATAAAAATGCATTTTTCAGTGATTATTTCAGCTTTTGTTTTAATTTTAATGCTTTCTACATTTTTCAGTGCAGCTACTATTAGTGACGGAAAAATATCTATTGAACCAACATCAAGAAACCTTGTAATATTTCCAGGATCTTCAGATCAAACAATATATGTTAGAGGTCCTTATACAATTGATGGAGCATTAGAAAACGAGGCAAATATTATTAGAATGCCTCAAGATGCAGTTAATACATTAGAACTTAGCTATGGTGATAGATTAACTATTAGTGGAGAAGCTTACACTGTAAATAAAACAAGAGATGGTGAAACAAATCTATTACGCCTTCCTTCTAAAGTAAGAATGTTTCTTGATCTTAAATTAGGAGATGTGATTTCTGATGGAAAGATAAAAGGAATTTTTGATGGTATTCGTGTTGAACATATTATTAATTCAACTAATTTAACTTCAACTAACATATCATCTGTTTTAAACTTTGTTATTAGTTCTAAATTCACTAATGGAACAACAATTGATATATATTTAGATAATAAGTTTATAAATTCTACAAGTGGAATGTTTAGAAATAATTCTCAATATACTATAACTTTTTCTGACGGATCTTCAAGTTCAATAGTAATAAATGATTTTAAACCAGGAAATAGCTATTTTGCTTATTTTGGAGAACATATTATTGAATTAAAAATTGGAAATAGGACTTCTTCAATAAAAAATCTTGATACTAGCAGTAGTGGATCTTTTTTAATTTTTAATCCAATTTAGTTATAAAATATATACAAACTTTTAAAAACGGGAACTTCGTTCCCTAAGTTCACTTCGTGAACAAAAGTTTGATCAAAAAGTTCTATCAAAATTAAAACCAAATCAAGTAGAAATTTTTACTTAATATATAAAATAGCTATTTTTTTAGCTATTTTTTTAAATATTATTTTTCAAACACTCTTTGATTATTATCAAATATTCTTAATAACAATTTATTATTATCAGAAAAATTTAAAATAATTTAAAATATGTGATAATATGAGAATAAATAAAGAAAAAATGAAAGAATTTATGCATTATGTAATTAGTAAATTTGATAGTAATATAAATAGAACAGAATTATGTAATTTATTGTATCTTTTAGAGTTTAATTATTATAAAATTAATAAAAAACCATTAACTAATGAAATTTATAATAAATATCCTAAAATTGCAAGACCTCAACATTTTATAGAGATTAAAGATGAATTATTAGAAGAAAACAAAATAATTGAAGTAAATGATCCTATTTATGTAGGTTCTTATGTTGAATTAGAATATTCTTCTTTAAAACCTGTGGAAATTAATTTTTTAAATAAAGAAGAAATAGCTATTATTGATTCTATTATTGAGAAATTTTTATCCATGAAAACTAATGAAATTAATAATAAGATTAAGAATTGTATTAGTAAAAATAATATATGGAATTCTACTGATTGCTATGATGTTTTAAATTTAGCTATTGCTTAGTAATAAACTTTAACAGCTTCATCTAAGTTATTATAAAGTCCAAGAGCAGCTAATGCTCCGATTTTACCTTGATCTCCAGTAACAGCTATAAGGGGAATATTTAATTTTTTAGCTATTTCTTCAGCTTCTTCAACAGAAACCATTCCAGTTTTTGCTTTCATTGAATAATCAGTAAGTTCTTGAGGTATTTTTAGACCTTCTAAAATAGCTATTGCTGTTTTATCAGATAAAGTATCTCTTTTAAGTAATTTTATTACTTTAGTTATAAGTTCTTCTTTTTCGCTTGGCAAAACCGCGAAAGTTAAAGCTATTGAAACACAATTTTGTGTTTTATGGGGATTATGGGGATATAATTGAACTATAACATGGTCTAAGTATTCAAAACCTTCTTTTTGAAGCTCACGACCTATATTGTGAGCCATAGTCCAGGTAGCTCCTTTATCTTTGGTATCAGTATCATCAATACCAATAACAACTTTTTCCATTTTAGGAGTGATAATAGCTGCTTTTCCAAGCTTTGAGCCACCACCTTCATTCAATAGCTCGATTTCTTTAATACCTTCGCCCATACCACGACACATTCCAGCTCCAACACCAGCACCAGCTAATCCACCATGAACAACTTTTATAGTATCTTCATCTTCGTTAATAGCTATTTCTTCAATTCCAGCAGCATTAACACTAGCTTTGAGATTTAGTGGTTCTTTTCCTACTTTTGTTAGAAAAATATGCTTATTCCCATCTCTATGAGCTTTGAGTATTAGCTTACTTGTGTTTTTATATTGATTAATAAGCCAATGAGATCCAGAAACACAAGGATGATATTCAACAATCTCAACAAGGTCTTTATCAGCCATTGTGATTACTTTTTCATATGGAGCTATCCATGGATCATTGAATTTTTCTTTAAGGTCTTTAGGTGTGAGTTTAGACATATCTATCAATTATAATTATTTATAATCATTCATTGCTATTATAATTAGCATAGAATTAGCATTATTAATATATTATTAATTATTATTACCATTATAACTATTATTAACAATATTAGCATTATTATTAACAGTATTGCTACTATTATTAAAATTTATACCATTACTATTACTAATAGCAATATCAATACTAATATTATTAGTATTATTAATATTATTTCTATTATTACTATTCTTTTTATTAATATTTTTATTAATATTAATAATTTTATTGCTAATATTTCTATTTCTAATATCTTTAATATCTCTAATATTTTTATTATTTTTAATAATTATAGTAATTTTAATGATAATTTTAATAATAATTAAATTAAATTTCTTCTAATCTATTACACATTTTAATAGCTGCTTCTACAGCTTTTTTCCCATAATCTACACGTTTGTGGGCATCTAATCTTGTCATACCTGGACCACTTATTCCTAAAGCTACAGGTTTTCCTGATTCAAGAGAGAGATCAGCTATTTTACGTGAAGCATGTTGAGCTACGATTTGATCGTGGTCTGTTGCTCCTTCTATAACAGCTCCAAGCGTGATTACAGCATCTATATCATCTTTTTCAAGAAGTTTTTTTATTGCAAGTGGCATATCAAAAACACCAGGAACAGGAACAACTTGTGTTATTTCAGAATCACGAATTTTAGCTTCTTCTTTAGCTAATTCAAGCATCATATGAGTTATATCATAATTAAATTCAGCTACTACAGCACCTATTTTGTATTTTACCATATAAATTCCCCCATATTCTTCCTTATTTATTCTTTATTCCTTTATTATCTATTATTTATTTCTTTATTTTTTATTTTCTATTCTTTATTCATTATTTTTTATTATTTATTTATCATTGTTTTTTCTTATTTTTTCATTAATCATACTTGTGTAGTAAATAGAGTTAACATAAAACCAGCTACAGCACTCATAACCATGATTAAAATGATTATAATAGCTGCTATTTTTATCCATTCCATAATATGCCTCCAATACCTTACAATTAATTTAATGCATTATAATTAAGTTTTTTGAGTAATTTTTATAATATTTTTATATAGTTTTTATAATTTAATTATATTAATTTCATTTATACTACTTTCATTCATAATACTTTTATTTATACTAATTTATACTAATTTTACTTATAAAAATTATTAATATTACATTATTAATATTACAATTATAATATTTTATTATATAATTAAACTTATATTTAATTTTATATTTAATTTACATATATAATTATAAAAAAATATAAAAAATAGCAATAAAAATAGTAATAAAAATTATAAGAAATTATTAAAAATTAAGAAAAATTAAGAGGGCTAAATTGAAATCTCCAGAAGATATAAAGGTTGATTTTCCAATATTAGAAAATTTAACTTATCTTGACTCAGCAAGTACTTCACTTACTCCAAATCAAGTGCTTGAAGCTATGAATAGCTATTATCAAAACTACAATGCAAACACAGGTCGTGGAGTCTATAAAATAGCTATTAAAGCAACTGAAGAAGTAGAAAAAACCCGCTCAAAAATAGCTAATCTCATCAACACAAAAACCAAGGAAATTATTTTCACAAAAAACACAACAGAAGCTATTAATACAATAGCTAATGGATTACAACTTAGAAATAATGAAAATAT
>JAISIQ010000021.1 GCA_031261945.1 Methanobrevibacter sp. | reverse complement strand
GCATTTGCTTATTTTTATCAAGTGTTTACCACTGCTGCGGCTACAGGATCTCTTTCTTCACTTTCTAATAGCTTATTAGTTGCTGCTGGAACTAGCTTTTTAGAAGTAGCTATTGTTGGAACAGTTCTTTATGTAATATTTTCAATATTGTTGCTGGTTGCAAGAGCTAAATTAGCTGAAACTGGTAGTTTAGGCGAAGCTATTAATATCGTTGATGTTTTCAATAAGATTGGAGAAATCGGTTGGGGAAATTTCATACGTTGGTTAATTATTTATGCAATAATTGTTTGTTTAATATCTATTGTATTTGCAGCAGTTTTTACTCTTGTTCCAATCATTGGAATAATACTAGCTATGTTAGTAATATCTCCATTTGCAGATATTTTTGCTTCAAGAGCTCTTGGTTTAATTTACAATGAAGCTAAAGCTTAATATTAGAGATTAAATTTTTATTTTTAATCTCTTTTTATCTTTTTTTACATTTTTCTATTTTTATTTCTATTTTTATTAGGTCAAAAGACTGGCAATGCTGTTTTTCTGTTATTAAATAGATAAATATATTAATAACTTTGATAATAAACAGCATTACCTAAAAATATTTTATATAAACTATTTAGGAGTTTATGAGGTGAAAAATGAACATTATGGAACTTTTTAAAAATTCATTAACCTATCCGGCAGACAACTGGAAGCAGTTATTGATTTTGGGTGTATTAACTATACTTACAACTATATTTATAGTTTTAGAAGCAGTTTTAGAATTATTGGGTATTGGATTAAATCAATATTTAAGTGCATATATTTTATCTACAATTTCAATGATACCTGTATTAGTTGTTGGATTCATTGTTTCAGGATATCTTCTTAGTGTAACTAAAAAGACAATAGCTAATCCTGAAGGTGAAGCTCCTGAATTTGAATTGGTTACAAACATTATAGAAGGAATTAAAGTTTTAATTTTAGAAATAGTATATTATATAATTCCACTGCTAATAATATTATTAGTAGCTTATTTCACTGGAGCATTTAATTATTTTTATCAAATTTTTACCACTGCTGCAGCTACAGGATCTTTTGATCCAATTTCTAATACATTATTAGGTGCTGCTGGAACTAGCTTTTTAGAAGTAGTTATTGTTGGATGGATTCTTTATTTAATATTTTCAATATTGTTACTGGTTGCAAGAGCTAAATTAGCTGAAACTGGTAGTTTAGGTGAAGCTATTAATATGGTTGATGTTTTCAATAAGATTGGAGAAATCGGCTGGGGAAATTTCATAATTTGGTTAATTATTTATGCAATAATTGTTTATTTAATAGCTGCTGCATTTGTAGTAGTTTCTGCTTTTGTTCCAATCATTGGAACAATAATAGCTATGTTAGTAATATCTCCATTTGTAGATATGTTTGCTGCAAGAGCTCTTGGTTTAATTTATACAGAATAAACCAATAAAATAGTAAAATAGTTTAATTGAAACTCTTTGTTTCAATTTCGCTGTTTTTACTTTTTTACTTTTTCTTTTTTTCTTTTATTCATTTTCATTACTTTGTTATTTTTTTAATTTTTACTCAACTTATTCTTTGCTCTTTTGCTGTATTTTTTATTAATTTTTTTCTATTAATTAATATCTAATATAGATAAATAGCTAATAGATAATTTTATATAGCTATTTGTTTAAAGGTTATATGTTTAATTTATTGATTATGAAAGGATTTTAATTAATGTAATCAATCATCAAATATTTTCGGTGATTTAGTTGGATATAGGAACAAAAAGATTAATATTAAATGGTCCTGTTTTTAATGTCTTGTATGGGATATATAACTATTTTTTATTAACATTCATAGCTAATCTCTTTGTTGAAGATAATGGATCATTTACTTCTTTGATATTAGCTATTGCTATAATCATAGTCGCCTTGAATTTAATAGCTATTCTCATTGAGTTTAAAAACTCAAATATCATTACACGAACAATAGCTAGAATTTCAGAAATTTGGAAAGGAACTTCTCTCTATTTGTTATGGTTCACAATAGCTATTTACATAATAGGGTGGTTCATAGCTATTCCTAAATCACTCATATTTCTGATCTTATTTGTTATTGTTCCTATAATAGCTATTTATTCTGTTTATAATGCAATAAAAATTAGAACAAACACAGTTAATCTTGAATTTGATAATTTACATCAAAATATTTCTTTTGCTCATATTTCTGATGTTCATTTTGGCTCTATTAGAAATAAAAATTTTTTAAAAAGAATTACTAAAGAAATTAATAATATTAGTAATAGTAATAATAATACCAATACCAATATTAATAATAATAGTAATACTAATAGTAATAGTAGTATTAATAATAATAATATTAATGCTAATAAAACTGAAAATCCCATTGATTTTCTTGTTATAACTGGAGATATAGCTGATGGTACTTCTCCAATAGCTGAAGATTCTTTTGAACCTTTATCAGAAATTAAGGTTCCTGTATTTTTTGTTATTGGCAATCATGATTATTATCCTGGAATTGAAAATGTTTTAAAAGCAGTTGATAATGCTAATATAAAAACTTTAACTAATGAAATAGCTGAAATCAAAAATATAGAAATCATAGGAATTCCTTTTAAAGGAAATGGTCCTAGACCTAATGAACTTGATGATTTAGATATTGAAACATTGGAATCAATTAAAAAATCAAATAATAGATTAGATAAGGGATCGGATAAAAAATTAGATAAAATAGCTATTCTCTTGTATCATATTCCTATATTTTGGGATTTATTCAGAAGTTTTGGTGTAGATTTAGTTCTTTCAGGTCATACTCATGGGGGTCAATTTTTCCCTTTTAATTTTGGAGTAAAAACTATCTTTCCTTTTTTTAAAGGACTTTATACTAATACTAATACTAATGATAATGAATATAATGGAAAAAATCAATATTTATATGTTTCAGAAGGTATTGGAACTTTACAGCCTCCAATGCGCCTTGGAACAAATGCGGAAATAGCTATTTTTAACTTAAAACCTTCTCAAAAAAGTTCTAAAACCAATCCTAAAAATAGTCCTAAAATCAAGCCAAAAACTGATTCATAGAACTTTTTGATCAAACTTTTGTTCACGAAGTGAACTTAGGGAACGAAGTTCCCATTTTTTTAAAAGTTTGTTTTTATATACTATAAAAAAGAAAGGAATGACTATGCAAATAGTAGCTGATGTTGGTGGAATCCCTGGTAAAGATTGCAGAGGATTTTGTAAATATTGTTATT
>JAISIQ010000139.1 GCA_031261945.1 Methanobrevibacter sp. | reverse complement strand
GACAATCATAATCTTCAGGAAGATTTTTTATTGTAGCATAAATTAAATCAATTAATTCTACTTTTTTTATCTCCATAATTTCAATAACTTCATCCATTGTAAGTTTATTTGGAGAAATTGATGCTCCATAATTAGAAACAAGACAAATTGAACTATAACACATTTCTTTTTCCCTTGCAAGAACCGCTTCAGGAAGACCAGTCATTCCAACAAGATCCCCACCTAATGTCTGAAACATTCTAATTTCTGCAGGAGTTTCAAATCTGGGACCTTCATTACAAACATAAACTCCTTTATCAAAGAAATCTCCATCTGTAACTATCTTTTTATTAGCTATTATTTCTTTTCTTAAACGATTACAATAAGGTTCTGTTACATCAACATGAACAACTTCATCATCATAAAAAGATTTTTCTCTTTTAGATGAAAAATCAATAAAATCATCAACTACAACAAGAGATCCCGGATGATATTTTTTATGAAGAGATCCTACTGCATTAGTAGCTATTATTTGATTAACATTTAAGCTATCAAGTGCCCAAATATTTGCTCGATAATTTATTTTATGTGGAGGATAGCTATGATCTCCAGAATGTCTTGGCATGAAAGATATTTCTTTATCATGAATTTTAAACAAAGATATTTCTGCAGATTCACCATAAGGAGTATTGATTATTTTCTTTTCTACATTATCTGCATCTTTTGCAATATCATAAACCCCACTGCCTCCAATAATTCCTATCATCTAAAAAACCTCCATTATTCCCTATTATTCCATATTATTCATTATATTCATTATTATTCCTTATTATTCGCCATTATTAATTTTATTATTAAATTAACCTTTAGTAACAACTAAAGGAGTAACTTTAGCTACGAGTTTAGCTATTCCTGTACTATCAGATGTTCGAACAACTTCATCTACATTTTTATAAGCACCTGGTGCTTCTTCTGCTAAAACTGGATCTGAATTTGCTTTTACAACAATTCCTTTATTATTTAAATCTTTTTTAATTTCATCAGCTGTAAATTGTTTTTTAGCTCCAGATCTGCTGAGTTTTCTTCCTGCACCATGAGCAGTTGAACCAAAAGTCTCTTCCATAGCTATTTCTGTTCCATGGAGAATATACGAAGAGGTTCCCATTGTTCCAGGGATAAGCACTGGCTGACCAATGCTTCTGTATTTTTTTGGAACTTCTACTCTATCAGGACCAAAAGCACGAGTTGCTCCTTTTCTATGGACCACAAGTTCTGTTTTTCTTCCTTTAACATTATGAACTTCCTTTTTTGCAATGTTGTGAGCTACATCATAGATAACAGACATATCCATATCTTCTGCAGAACGATTAAATATGTTTTCAAATGTTTCTCTAATCCAATGAACCATCATCTGACGATTTGCCCATGCATAATTAGCTGCTGCGGCCATAGCTTTGAAATAATCTTGAGCTTCGTCTGAATCAACAGGAGCACAAGCTAATTGTCTATCAGGTATATTAACTTTATGGCGTTTATATGCTTTATCCATAATTCTTAGATAATCAGAACATACTTGATGTCCACAGCCTCGTGAGCCACTATGAACCATAATAGCTATTGTTCCAGGAGTTAGTCCAAATGTTTTAGCAGCTTCTTCATTAAATATCTCATCAATCTTTTGAACTTCAAGAAAATGATTTCCAGAACCAAGAGAACCAAGCTGAGGAATTCCTCTCTTTTTAGCTTTGTCACTAACCTTAGAGGAATCTGCATCTAGCATTCTTCCATTTTCCTCAAGAAACATTAGATCTTCTTCCCAACCATATTCATTTTCCACTGCCCATTCAGCTCCAAAGTTTAAAACATTATTAATCTCGTTGTCATTGAGTCGAATTTTTCCTTTACTTCCAACACCAGATGGAACATTGACAAAGAGGTCGTTAGCTATTTCTTTTAATTTTGGAGAAACATCATCCTCTGTTAAATTGGTTCTAATCATACGAACTCCACAATTAATATCAAAGCCAACTCCTCCCGGACTTACAACACCAGTTCTCCAACTGAAAGCTCCAACGCCACCTATCGGAAATCCATAACCAAAATGCATATCTGGAAGACCTATTGCAAACTTTTGAATTCCTGGAAGTGATGCCACATTAGCTATTTGCTTAATAGCTCCGTTTTCAAGACTGTCCAACGCTTCTTTCTCAAGATAAAGACGTCCTGGAACCCTCATCTCTTTTTTATAGCTACTTGGAATTTCCCACACATTTGGACGAATTTCAGTAATATTATCCTTAATATTGCCCTTAATACTTTCATTTGAACTCATAAAAACCATCTATTAAATTTATTATCATGATTAAAATTATTATTATTATTATTATTATTATTATTAGTATTGTTATTAGTATTAATAATAATAAGATTATTAATACTATTACTATTAATACTATTATTATTGATAGTATTATAATTAAAATAATTATGATTAAATTATTAAAATTAAATTAAAATATTATTAATAGATATATTAAAAGAAATATTAAAAGTTATTGTTATTAAAATAAAAATAAAATAAGAAAACCAATAAAAAATTTTAGTTCATATATAAAGAAGTAGAATTGTAGCCAAAAGTCCAAATCTTGAAATCAAAACACTTTTAAAAGCTTCGGATTAGCAAATGAAAGAAATTTTTTTCATTGAAAAATACTTTTGACCAAGACTCAATTAATGAAAAAAAAATAGACTAATTGTATATTATAAATAAAATTTAAATTAAAAAGAAAAAACTTATAAATTAATAATTTTTAATAGCTATTTTATACAAATTTTCAAGTTTTTTAGCTATATATTCTCCTTGATATTTATTATATTGTTCTTTTCCTTGATTTTTAAGTTTATCATATAATTCTTTATCTTCAAGCAAAGATTTGATTTTTAGATATAAATCTTTAAAATTTCTGACATTGAAGAATAATCCTCCTTTTTCACCACTTGCTTCCATAATTGGAGGAATATTTGAAGCAACAAATGGAACTTCACAACCTAAAGCTTCAACAACAACAATACCAAAACCTTCAACCTCACTTGGAAGACAGAAGATATGTGATGAATTAATAACCTTTAAAACATCTTCATGTTTTTCAACAAAACCACATAACGAAATATTATTTTCTAAATTTTTTTCTTCAATAAGTTTCAATAATTTATCTTTCATTGGACCCGTACCAACAATTTTACATTTTAAATCTGGAAAATGCCTTACAAGAATATTCATAGCTAAAATCAAATCTTCAATTCTCTTATATTCCACTAACCGAGAAACACAAGAAATAGTAGTATCTTCATATTTTACACTATTCACTTTATCAAATTCAACTATAACTGGAATTGTCTCAATTTTAGATTTGACACCATAATTTTTTAATTTATCAGCAGTTGCTTGGGATATGGGTACAATTAAATCAACATTTCGAGATAATATGTATCTTTCCATGATTTCTCCTATTAATCCACTTATTCCTATATTTTTTACCCATTCACCAATCCAAACATCAAGATATCTTAAAACACAAGGAATATTTAATTTTTGAGAGATTTTCCATGCTGAAATATATGTAATAAAATTATATCCAATAACTATATCAAAATCAAGTTTTTTACCAGTATCTTGAGCAGATTTCATAAAAGAAAGTCTATGATAAAATGATCCTTTTTGAGAATAATTTCTCATTTTACCACAAGCAATTACATTAATATTTCCAATCTTAGTTTTTTTCTCCATACCTTCAAGATAAGAAGTTAAAACTGTAATTTCATGATTTTTAGACAAATAAAAAGCTTCCTTATAAGCAGCTATTTCAGCTCCCCCCTTCAATTCTAAATTTGAACTAAAAGGAAAATATTCACTAACAAAACAAATTTTCATATTATCTTTTTATTATAGTTTTTATTTAAATTCGATTAGCTGGATCAATATAATAATTCAACTGATCATTAATTATATCCATTAAGGAATATTCAGTTTTAAATCCTAATTTTTCAATTTTTTTACAATCTCCTAATAAAATTGGAACTTCTGCAGGTCTAAATCGAGATTCATCAAACTCTATTGGAATTTTTTTATCATTAGTTGTTATATTAATTCCTTTATCTTTAATTGAAAACTCTAAATCTTCTTCTAAAGCTAGTTTATCCACTTTTGTTTTAGGAAAACTTATTCCAAAGATTTTAGAATCATCAAAATTAGTTGGTTCATTAATCTTTTTTTCACCATTGAATGTTTCAATATCCTCAATTTTCCACCCTGCTGCTTCTAATCCTAATAAAATATAAGATAAAATAGAATTAGTCCTCATTGATGACTGATTATAAACTTCGCCACTTTTTCCTTTATCTGCAAGTAATAAATAACCATTTACTATATCTTTAACATGAGACCAATCTCTAAAAGCATTAATATTACCAATAATTATCTTATCTATTTCTTTGAATTTATATTTCATTATTTGATTAGTAATAACTGAAGTAACAAACATTATCCCTCTACCTGCACCTTCATGATTAAATGCCCTTGAAACAACAGTATCTAAGCCATAAGAATGATAATAATTTCTCATTAGAAAATCCCCATAGACTTTAGAAACTGCATAAGGAGACATAGGTCTTAATGGATTTGTCTCTTTAATAGGAACTTCAGGTAGTTCAAAAGGATCTGGAAAAATAGAACCATGTTCTTTTTTTGCATTTTCAAATTGTTCTTTTGATGAGAAAACTAAACCATATTCTTCACTAGATCCTGCAAATATTATTTTAGAATCATAATCTTTAATTCTAATAATATCTAATAAATTAGCTGTTCCCATGGTATTAATTTGTTGAGTTTCCATAGAATTTTCAAAAGATCTTTGTACAAAAGACTGAGCACCTAAATGAAAAATATAATCAGGTTGTGAAATATCTAAAGCATTAGCTAATGAAGTCATTTCACTTAAATCACCTTCAATAAGAGTAATATTCTTTTCAACCCCTCGATCAGTTAAATTTTTATATGAAGAACCATCAGCTTTTTTTCTAATAAGGCCATAGACTGAAGCTCCCTTTTCAATTAAAACAGAGCTTAAATACGACCCAACAAAGCCACTAACACCTGTTATTAGTACATTTTTACTTCCCCAATCCATGAAAAAACCTCATCATATGAAATAATAAAGATAATATGCAAACTAAATCAATGAATAAACTATATGCTCATTATTTAAAATCACATTCGTTATATAGCAGTATAACTACTTTTCTATATAGCTATTTTTTGCTTAGTAATAATTATTTTTTATTATTAACACATAATTCTTGTATAAAACTATTATAAATAGTTTTATATTTTTTTCTTATTTTAGTAATTATGTAGAATCTTATAATTAATTTAATAATTTTTTGACATGTTTAGTTTTATTCTAATTTATATTAATTCACTATTCATTTTTATTGATAATTTTATATCATTTTATTAATGC
>JAISIQ010000086.1 GCA_031261945.1 Methanobrevibacter sp. | reverse complement strand
TAATATTCTTAGTATTCTTATTAGCTGTGGTGTTATTGTTGGTATTAGTAATAATATTGGTGTTATTAACAATATTGGTGATATTTTTAATGTTATTATTTGTATTATGTGTGTTATTTGTGTTATTTTTAGTTAATATTAGTTTTAGTGTTATTAGTTTTATTAATCTTATTAATATTTTTATTATTATTTTTATTTTTTTTATTATTATTATTAATATTGTTAAATGTATTAATTTTATTAATTTTAATAGAAATCTTCATTTAATTGATCTTTTATTTTTTCTAAAATAGCTTTATGCATTCTTTTTGCAAATTCTGCTTTGTCTGTTTGAGAAAGTACATCTAAATATCCTTGTGAAACAAGATTAAATGCAAATGGTGAAGGAATAACGGTATTTATTGTTTTTATTTCTAATTGTCCGCTTTCTATCCATTGAAGGACTCTTTTTGCATTCTCAACATCCATGAAATCTTCTATAACTTCTCTTCTTGCTTCTTTAAGTATTGAAAAGTTATCATCCATATCTTCTACAAATTTAAGAAGTATTTTTCCTCTAACTTGCTGACGTCCAACTGATTTATCGTGGCCTTTGTAACGACGTAGTGTCATTAAAGATCTACCTGCGCAATGCCTAAATCTACTTGCTAAAGTTTCTGTTTTTTCAATAGCTTTTATTAAAACTTCTTTTAGGTTTTTTGAAGTCAATTTTTTAAAGGCCTCTATTCCTCCCATTCTTTTATCAGAACTTAAATAAAATCCATTATCAGAAATACTAATGGTAATATCTATTTTTTTATCTTTAGCTATTATATATGCAATAGCTCGAGATAATGCGTCGTTAACTTGCCTTCCAAATAAGCTATGGAATATCATAAACTTTCTATCTCCAAAACCAGTATAATATTCAATTAATAGCTTTCTATTACTTGGAATTACAGCATAAAGAAATTGTTCTTTGAAATATTCATAAATAGAATTAGCAGCAAAATCATCAACATAAAGATATTCATGAATAAATTCAATAATCTCATCTTTAGTTTTATTATATTGAAATTTACTATCCATAAGAGCTCTAAATCTTTGAATATCAACAGCTAAATCAAATGCAAGTGGAAGTTGTTGTGAAAACCAAGAAGGAATTGTTGGAGGTCCACTAGCAGGAGAAACATTTATTGTCATTCCTCTTCCATAATTAAAGCGATATATTCCTCCTCCAAGAACAAAAGTATCGCCTTTTTTTAATTTTTCCATGAAATCTTGCTCAATTTTTCCAATTGTTTCTCCATCGCATTTTACTGAAACTGCAGAGCTATCTGGTATTGTTCCAATATTTGTTGAATAAAGCATTCGAGCAAGACGCCCTCTTTTTCCAAAGCTATTTTTGTCATAATCAATCCAAATCTTTGGATAAACATATCTTTCTTCTAATTCTCCATATTCTCCAGCTAAATAGCTAAGTACATCTTCATAATCGTCTCGACTTAGGTCTTTATAACAATAGCTCTTTCTTATAACATCATAGGCATAATCAATATCCCAAGGATTTTCAATTGCCATTCCATAGATATGTTGGGCTAATACATCTAATGCATCATGGGGAATTTTTATTTTATCAATTCTACCTTCTTTTGCATTTTTTAAAAGTATTGAACATTCAACAAGGTCATCTCTATCTGTTACAATCATTCTTCCTTTTGATTTTTCATGTAATTGATGCCCACTTCTTCCGATTCTTTGAAGTGCTCTTGAAACTGATTTAGGAGAATTAATTAAGATGACAAGATCTATATATCCGATATCAATTCCAAGTTCAAGGGAAGTAGATGATACAACAGCTTTAAGACTTCCTTCTTTTAATCTGTCCTCTGTTTCAAGTCTCATTTCTTTTGAAAGTGAAGAATGATGAGCCATTATATTTGCTGAGTTGTAATTTTCAGGAAACATTTCTTTAAGGTTAAAAACCATTGATTCTGTTCCTCTACGGGTATTTGTAAAAATAAGAGTTGTTTTATGTTCTTGTATTAAATCATCAACAAGATTATACATAGCAAGTCGAGTTTCTTCATTATCTGCTACTATTATATCATCTACTGGGGATAAAACTTCCATATCTAATTCTTTAAGATAATTAACATCAATAAGAAGACAATCTCTAGGAGTTCCATATTCATATCCTACTAAAAAATTAGCTATTTTTTCAAGAGGAGAAACAGTTGCAGATAATCCAATTCTTGTATATCCTCCAATAAGATGTTGAAGACGTTCTAAGCTAAGACTGAGATGAACTCCTCGTTTATTTTCAGCAAGAGAATGTATTTCATCAATAATAACATATTTAACATTAGATAACTTTTCTCTAAATTTTGGGGCTACAAGAAGGATAGATAATGTTTCAGGAGTAGTAATAAGAATATGTGGTGGGACTTTAAGCATTTTATTTCTTTGATATTGAGTGGTATCTCCAGTTCTAACAGCTTTTCGAATACCAAGCTCATGATTTCCTTTTTCTTTAGCTATTTTTTCAATAGCTTCAAGAGGAACATCGAGATTTTTTTCTATATCATTGTCTAATGCTTTAAGGGGAGATATATAAATACAGTAAACTTTATCTTCAAGCTCATTTTTTTCAGATAGTGCTGTAAGTTCACTAATAATTGATAAAAAAGCTGTTAAAGTTTTTCCCGAACCTGTTGGTGATGAAACAAGTACATTTTTATTGTTATGAATATCTACGATAGCTTGCTTTTGAGCAGGAGTAAAATCCTCAAATGTCTCATCAAACCATTTTTTAACCCAAGGATGAAGAATTTTATATATTTCTTTTTTTGAATAGCTTTTTGTTTGTTTTTTTATCATATTATCTTGAAAAACATATAAAATAATAAATAAATA
>JAISIQ010000085.1 GCA_031261945.1 Methanobrevibacter sp. | reverse complement strand
GGTTCTGCTAATCCTCTTTCTAATTCATATGTTCTTCCTTGAAGCTCATCAGCATATATTTTATCTTGTGTAGGTCTCAAACTTGAGGTTTTTACTTTTTGATGTTTAAGCTTTGTTTTTATTCCATATAATTGTTCTAATGTTTTTTTAAAATAATCGACTTTAGTGGGAGTAGAACGTTCTATATGTGATCTTACCATGTCTGTATTAGTTATTATCCCATTTACTCTTTTATCCTTATCTACAACTGGTAATCTTGATATTCCATGTCTAAACATCACTCTTGAAGCATCATTAATGGGCATATTTTCCTGTGCAACTACTACATCAGTGGACATAATTTTTTCTACTATATCTTCCCATTCTTTTAATAAAAGATCAAATGCAGTCACTATTCCAACAATTTTATCATCATCATCAACAACAGGGAAGCCGTCATGTCCAGTTTC
This sequence comes from Methanobrevibacter sp., assembly GCA_031261945.1. Lineage (GTDB taxonomy): Archaea > Methanobacteriota > Methanobacteria > Methanobacteriales > Methanobacteriaceae > Methanobaculum. The sequence goes on along the minus strand of JAISIQ010000085.1, from coordinate 3,229 downwards.
TTTCATTAAACTTATTACTTTCTCATTAGGAGTATCTGGCTTCACACTAATGACATTTTTTGTCATATAATTACTTACTAAAGCTTTACTGCTCACTTTTAAACCTTCTTGCTTTATTAGATATTTATAATTAAATATATTATTTATCTAATATTTCTTTCAATATTTTAACAGTTTCTCCAGGATCTGCTTTGCCTTTGGTTAATTTCATAACCTGTCCAACTAAAAAATTCAATGAAGCTTTCTGTCCTTGTTTATAATCTTCAACAGCTACAGGATTTTCATCAATAGCTTGTTTTGCTGCATTAAGTGTTTCATCACCACTTACAACTCCAATTAATCCTAATTCTTCAGCTATTTCTTTAGGATTTTTAATGTTTTTAGGAAGTTGTTCAATGATTCTTTGGCCTGCTTTTGTTGTGATTTCTTTATTTTTTAATAAGTTTAATAGTTCAATGATTTTTTCAGGGCTTATTTCACTTTCTACAAAGTCAAATTTATTATAAGTTAATACTCTTTTTAATTCGTCTTTCATCCACATAGCTGCAAATTTTGAATCAACAGATTCCGCTACTTTTTCATAAGCATTAGCTAATTCTAATTCAGAAGTAATAACTTTAGCTGTTTCTTCATCAATATTGTATTGTTCCATAAATCTTTTTACTTTATGATGAGGGGCTTCAGGCATAGCTTCAGCTACTTCTTCAATTTCATAGTCTCTAATTTTCATTGGAGGTAAATCTGGATCTGGTATAAATCTATAATCATCAACATCTTCTTTTGATCTCATAGCTACAGTAATCATTTGAGATTCTAAATAAGCTCGTGTTTCTTGCTTTATTTCTACTCCTCTTTTTAATAGATTTTTTTGCCTAATCATTTCAAATTGAAGAGCTTTGTATGCACCTTTAATAGAGTTAATATTTTTAATTTCAGCTCTTTTTCCACCTTCAATAGATATATTAACATCTGCTCGCATACTTCCTTCACCACGAGCACTTTCACTGTAGTTTAATACTCTGATTAGCTCTTTTAAGAAGGTTCTTGCTTCTTCTGGAGAATGCATATCTGGCTCTGTCACGATTTCAACAAGAGGAATTCCAGAACGATTAAAATCAACTATTCCATGATCTGGTTTAAATTGACCAGGATCTTCTTCCATATGAATTTCTCTGATTCTTATTCCATTTAAATCTCCTTCATATCCAATAGGAACGGATGTTCTTTGATATCCAGAAGGTAAATCAGGATAATCGTAATGTTTTCTCATAAAATAAGTTATATTTTGATCAATTTTACAGTTCAACATTAAAGCTATTGTTAAAGCATTTTCAAGAGCTTTTTCATTGGTAGGATATGGTTTTGCTCCTGGTTGGTTTAGGCAAACCGGACAAATATTTGTGTTAGGTTCCACATCTTTATAATTAGTAGGACAATCACAAAATAGCTTAGAGTCAGTTTCGAGCTGTACGTGAATTTCTAGTCCACATTTCATGTTAATAATAATTCCTCCAAGTAATAAATTGAGTATAGATTAAAATATATTAGTTTGAAATTAATAAATCGAATAATTGTATATTAATAATTCTATATTAATGATTAAATTATTTTTAGTTTTTTATTCAATAATATTTTATTTAATTATTTTATAATTTATATATATTTGTATTTAAAAATAAAGATTAATAATTTTAAAATTAGAAGAATTAGAAGAATAAAAATATGTTTAATATTATTATTTATTTTAATATTTATTATTTAAAGATTCTTCAATATATCTTTTAATAAATTTATCAAGAGCAGGATTAAAATCGCTTTTAGCTATTCCTAATTTTTCTGTGTCTGTGAAAGTTCCTTGAAGTTTTTTGCCCGTCCATTTAACTTCTTCTTCAACTCTTTTTCCATATCTTGTACCAAACATTTTGAATAATGGAAATTTAGTTATCCCATTTGCTCCACTTTCAATAAGAATTCCTATATTAGCTAAGTTATCTGTCCATGTACCACAAATGATTTCAATTTTTGGAAAAGTTAATCTTATACTAGCTATTACTCCAGCATAATATAAGGAAGCTGGTTGTGATGAATTTTCAAATTCTGTTCCTTTGTGGGGGTTGAGGGAATAGAATATAACTCTATCTATGCCATGATTTTTTATATATTGAATAAGATATTCTATATCATCTATTGTTTCTCCAAGTCCAAGAATGACTGTAATAGCTTTTTTAAATCCAAGGTCTCCTGCTTTATCTAACATAGATCCAATTTGATCCAATGGTTTACTTGGGCATATCTTATTATGAAGTGTGGGATTAGCTATTTCAACAGCTCCAGTTATTCCAATTATTTCTTCTCCATATTCTTCTAAATCTTCTGTTATTCCAGTATTTAACCAAACAGGATTATTAGTTATATCATATATGTCCGTAGCTATTGATTTAATTTCAGAACTTGTAAATGAATCATAACCTCCAGATAAAAACTCAATATTCCATCCAATTCTTTTACATAGCTCAGCTTCAGCAAGAATAGCGTCTATTTTTCTTCTTGCAGATTTAGGATCTTTTATTTTGTTTTTTTGAGTACTCATATAACAAAAACCACAATCTCCTTTATCACACCACCATGAGAGGAAAATAGCTCGTTCTAATGTTATTGTGTCATATCTTTCTTTTTGACTAAGCTGTTTGGCTTTAGCTATTAAGTCTAATGTTTCAAAATTTTTTATTTTTTCTATATAATCCATCATAACCCATTATAATCCATTTTCTTTATTATTTTAAATTATTTTAAATATTATAATTATTATAATTATAACTGTTTATTATAATGTAATATTAATAATAGTAATTATTACAATATTAATTTTTTATAATATTAATTTTATTTTTTTTATTATTAAATTTTTTATTATTAATGATATAATGATGAATTAATAAAAATAGAAATATTATAAAAATATTATAAAATGTAATATAAAATGTAATAATTTTAATGAAAAAGTATTAGTTATATAAGATATAAAACTATTGATAGTGATGATTATGGTTTATTGTAGCTATTGTGGAACTCAAAATAGGGAAGGGAGCTTGAAATGTATTAAATGTGGGAAACCATTAGCTCTGTTTTCAGATGAAGATGATGTTCCACAGAGATCTTTAAGAGATTCTCCAAAAAATTCTCCAAGAAATATTTCAAGGAATAGTTCAGGGAACATTTCAATGAATAC
>JAISIQ010000004.1 GCA_031261945.1 Methanobrevibacter sp. | reverse complement strand
CTGGTTGATGGCTCAAAAAACATCATTCCTAATATTTTACCAAATAGCTCATCAGACTTTTCTTGGGATTTAGCTATTTTTTCAAGCTTTTCAGCTTCATTTAAAATAAAATCAATGTCTTTTTTCTTAAAATCCTTTATTGAGATTACATTGTGTAGGTTGAAAATTTTAATCACTCTCAATTTTCATTTTGTTTATTTTATATGACTTTTATTTTAATTTTAATTTTTATTTTATACTTTTTTATTATATTTTATTTTATTATATTTTATTATATTTCATCATATTTTAAATATTTTGTATCATTTTAATTATATTTAATTTATATTGCTATTTCTATTTTATCATAACTAAAAATTGGAGTTTTAATATTATTAATTTTTTTTTCTTCAATAGTTATGAATCCTTTTTCTTTTAATTTATTAACTTGTTTTGCAATATTTCCACTATCCTTATTCATCATATTAGCAAGTTCTGTAATGGATTTTGGTTTTTCATTTTTCAATAAGTCTAATATCTCTAAGTCCGTCATTGAAAATGATGGTTTTTCATCGTAAATTATTACTTCTTGAGTATATTCTTCTTCAGGGTGTTCTAAGAAATATTCCCAATCTTCCAAGTCGCTTTCTAATTTCATATTTCCTTTTTCTTCTATTATCCCTTCAAGTTTTTTCATAGACCCATATTCTTCTTGCAATTCTTCTGTGAGGCTTTTTCCATTTATTGTTCTTGTTAATTTTATTTTTATCATAATAATTCCTCAATTAATTCTTTTAAATTAATACCTTTATTTTTTTTTAAGTGTAATTCTAAAATGAGGCCTGTTTCTTCATAATCTTTATATTTTATAGGTATGTGTATGCCCTTATTTTGAACATGAACATGGGAAGGTTTATAATAATCATCTATTCTTATTTCATCAGGCATGATAATTATTTTCCATCCTCGTATGGATTTACCAGTATAAATGATTTTTCCATATTTTTTAAGTTTAATCATAGAACATCACTTGTATTATTTTATTATATGGTTTATAACATATAAAGGTTTAGTAAAAAAATACTTAACCACTATTGAACTAAAAAAAATATTATTAAATAAAAATTTTTATAAGCAATTATATTAAATTTAACGATAAGATAATCAATGCAAAGGTAAAAGGTAATTATGCAAGGTATTATAAAATATAGGGTCCTATATTAGTTAAAGAAGAACAAAAGTCAATGAAGATGATGAAGATTATCTTAAAAGACAAATTAATGGTAATTATAATTCATTGACTCCGATTGGAAAAGCTTTTGAATTAAATTCTCTCGTATTTTTAGATGGTTTAGTATCTGAACTTATGAATCGCTTAGGAAAAACAGAAAATGATTTAAAAGAAAGACGCACTGTTTTAGAATAAACGGATATTAGGATATTAGGATAAATTAAAATTTATTCTATTTATATTTCCATATGCATTAAAACGATTTTCTCTTAAAAAACCAACCATTGTCATATTACTTTTTCTCACTACTTCATATCCAGAATATGCAGGAGCAGCATTTGATACTATCATAGGCATTCCTACTCTGTTTAATTTAATTACCATGTCTGCAGGCATTCTTCCACTATAGATAATATATGAGTTTGTAAAATTTATATTTTCTAAAACTCCTGCACCAATAGTTTTATCTACCGCAACATGACGACTTACATCTTCTTTTAATATAAATAAACCATCACTAACTATTCCTGCAACATGTGCTCCACCAGTTCGTTTCCAAATTCTAGCTTTGTCTGTTAAAATTTTCATATTTTTAATAAGCTCGTCAGAATCTATTTTTAAATCAGAATTAATTATATTAACATCTTTTATTTTACTTCTCCAACCACCACTAGCATCAGAACATAAAACAGCATCATTATTATTTATATTTTCTTTTATTTTAACATTGATTATATTTTCAGATATATCTATTTTTTCAATGTCTTCATATGATTTAATCATATTTTCTCCAAATAAATAACCTATTACAAATTCTTTTAAAGACTCATTAATAGCTGAAAAATTACGAGTAATTTTGCTGTTTATTATAAGAGTAATTGTTTCATCACAAACAACTTCTTCACTAACTTTTTCTTTTTTTCCATCTTTAAATTTTATAGCATCAATTTTTTCTGTTAATTTCATGATATTACATATAAGTTTTTATAATATAAAAATATAACTATAGTTATATAACAATTGATATAAACAATTGATATAATAATTGATATAATAGTTAATGAAATTTTTAAATTAATAATTGACTTTTAAAAACTTTTAAAACTCAATTGGATTATTATTATAATTATTATCATCAATATTATTATCAGTATTAGAATTAGTATCAGTATCAGTATTAGTATTAATATTAATATTATTAAGAATAAAACGTGATTAAATGCCAACAAGATATATTGGAATGGGATATTGGGAAATTGTTAGTCGTCAAATGAGTATTGTGACAAAAAGTCAACAAACAAGATTTAAAGATGCTAAAGTAGCTGTTATAGGATGTGGAGGAATTGGTGGGTCTATTATAGAGCAGTTAGCTAGAATGGGTATAGGAAATATAAATTTAGTTGATAAAGATGTATTTGATTTATCAAACTTAAATAGACAATTAATCAGTGGATTAGATACATTATCTAAAGAAAAAAGTTCTTCTGCTAAAGAAAGGGTGAGAAATATAAACCCTTATGTTAATGTTAAAGCATTCAATGAAGAATTAAATGAAGATAATGTTGAAGATATTATTGAAGATTCTGATATAATTGTTGATGCATTAGATAATTTACTTACTCGTGTTATAGTAAGTAGAGCTGCAAGAAAATTGGATATTCCTTATATTCATGGTGCAATACATGGTACAATGGGACAAGTAAGTGTTTTTACTAATAAAACACAATCTTATGAAGAAATGTTCAAACTCCCTTCAAAAAATAAAGATTTAAGTGAAGATGTGAAAAAGGATATTAAAAAATTAAATTTTGGAGTTCCGCCAGTTATAGGTCCAATTCCTAATATTGTAGGTTGTTTAGAAGCATTTGAAGCTTTTAAAATTATAACTGGTATTGGAGAAGTAACATATTCTCCAAAACTTTTAACATTTAATATATTAGATTTATCCTCATTCAATATTATAGACCTTTAAAATGGAGCTTTAAAATGAGTTTTACATTAATATTTCAAAATAAAAAGGAAAAAAAGGAACTTAAAAAAGAAAATAAAATAAAAGATCTTCTAAATGAACTTGATGTTTATCCTCCAACCACTATTGTTAAAAAAAATGGAGAAATCACTGATGAAGACTCTATAATATGTGATAGTGATGAGATCCATGTAATTCAAATAGTTTATGGTGGATAAATATTATTTATATATAATACAAAATTTTAATATTATTAAAACGAATAAATTAGATCGCCAAGGTAGCTTAGAGGCAAAGCGATGGACTGCAAATCCATTTAACGGGAGTTCGAATCTCTCTCTTGGCTTTTTCATTCTGATTATAAACTCCAACTAAATGATTAATTAAATGATTAAATTAAAAGGTTATATTGGACATTAACCTCCTGCCATAATGATTTTTGTTGTATCATTAGATATTTCTTCTTTTTTAAAATTAATCTCATATTTAGTTCTTTCAATAATTTCTTTTAATGCATCAAGTGTTTCTTTTCTATGTGGTCCAATTACTGCAGCTAAAAATAGAGAGTCTCCTGTGTAAAATTCTCCAATAAAATGTATTATGCCTATTTCAAAGACTCCATATTTAATTTTTACACTTTCAGATATATTTTCCAGTTCTTTAATGGATTTTTCTTTATCTGGGGTTGTTAATATGATTTTACTGATTATTTTTTCTCCTTCAGCTCTTTTTTCTATTCCTCTAACAGAGCCTTCAAAGGTAAATATGGCGCCTGCTTCATCAATTCTTCTACTTTTTTTCAAAGAATCAATAATATCTTGCATTTTATAATATTCTTCATCCTTTTCAACTATTTTAATAACCATTGTACTTCTCCTTAATCTAAATTTTTTAGTTTTTCTTCGTTTTTACTTTGTATTTATAGTATAATCCTCTCCTATTCAATATATTATCTATTTCTGCTTTTTAATTAAATATTTAGAAAGTCTTTTAGATAAAGCTAAAATAGCTAGTATTGGTGGAGCTCCAGGAGCCTCAGGAATAACACTAGCATCTGAAACAAATAAACCTTTATACTTAGTTTCTAAATTTTCATCTACAATATCTCCTATTGGGGCTGTTCCTCCGGGATGGGCACCTCTTAAATGAGTAGAGACTATTGTTGTTGGATCAACTCCCGCTTTCACTAAAATAGCTCCAGCAGTTGCTGCACCTTCAGCTATAAATCTAACATCTTTTATAGTATTTTCTTTAATAACCTCCCCATCTACAATTTTTCCATTATTATCATCGGGAATTTTAACCATTATACTTAAAATATCTCCTTTTTTAACACTGTTATCATCTATATTTTCATTCAGTATTGTTGAGTAGTGAGGAGCCAGTACAAAGTTTCCTCCAACGACTAATGCATTCATTGTAACTTCTCTATTATAATTAATATCTTTTATAATTCCACCAACAGTAACAAATGGATCAACGAATAGCTTTTCACCAGCTTTTATACCTGAATTTTGCAAGATTATAGCTGAATCAATAGCTCCAGCAGACAATATAATAGTATCGGATTCAATGATTTTTGTAGAACCATCAGAATTCTTGATATTAACTCCTTTAACAGAATTTTTCTCATGAATGATTTCAGTTACTTCTATATTATCTATTAATTTAGCTCCGTTTTCAATAGCTATTTTAATAAAATCTTGGGATGACCATTTTGCATCATTGGGACATCCCCATGCACAGTTTCCACATTTTACACAATCTTCTTCTCTAATGAATTTTGGCATTTTACTAACTTGAAGCCCTATAGATTTAGCTGCTTCTATAAATTTTTTTGTACCTTTACCAAAGTGAGAATCATCCATTTGATGAACACCAATTAATTCTTCAACTTCATCAAGTTCTTTAGATATATCTACATCATATTTAGCCAATTCTTCTTCAAGAAGTCTAACTCCATTACCTGCAGCTACAACGCTTGATCCTCCAACACAAACTGTTTTAGAAAGATCTAAATTATCATCAATTTTATCACTATCATAATATTTATAAGAATCTTTCACATGACAAAATGGTCCTTTTTCAATAATTGTAACTGGAATATTTGCTTTAGCAAGTTCCATTCCAATTATAGCCCCACCAACTCCAGATCCAATAACTAATACCATAAATTCAACCTCCTTTTATTTAATATTATATTTTTACCAATAAATTTGTCCATAAATCAATAGATGTAGATTAATACATTAATACATTAATAAACTATTAATAAGCTATTAATAAGCTATTAATTAACTATTCTTTAAATTTTCGATAAATTTCATTAATAATATTCTCAATTTCTTTGTCTTGATCTATTGATTCTATAGCTTCATGAACTCTACTAATTTCAGCTTTAGTTTCAGGATAATTGGGAACAGCAGAACATCCACCATCATCTATTTCTGATATAGTTAATGTTCCTATTTTTCTAGATATTTTTTGTATTTCCACTTTATCTAATCCTATGAGGGGACTTAATATAGGAAACTCTGCTCCATCACGTGTAGCTAATATATTATGTAGGGTTTGAGATGCAACTTGTCCTACACTACTTCCATCAACAATACCAAGAGCATTTTCATTTTTAGCTACATCACTAGCTACCTTATACATTCCAGATTTACATAAAACACATGTAAGCTTTTCAGGAGCATTTTCCTTACACTTTTTCAAATAATTACCATATTTAACAATTTTAGTTTCTATTGGAGATCCATATGAGTAATCATTTAATTTATTTATTAAACTTTCAAAATTTTCAGTAACTTTAGGACCTGCAAAAGGATCATTATCAAAATGAATTGCAGTTATAGAACAACCTCTTTTCATCATTAAATATGCAGCTACTGGGGAGTCTATTCCACTTGATATTAGAGCAATAAGCCTGCCTTGTGTTCCAAGTGGTAAACCTCCAGGGCCTTTTATATTTTCATGAAATATATAAGTTTTATTATCTCTAACTTCGATAAATATCTCAATTTCAGGATTTGATAAATTTACAGGGCAATCTAACTTTTTAATTACAATTCCTCCTGCAAAAGCAGCTAATTCTTGAGAAGAAAAATCATGATTACCAACACGTCTACATCTAATAGCAAAAGGAATATTGGAATCAATTAAGTCTTCATCAGCTAAGTTATCAATATATTCTGATAATGCAACTTCAATATCTTTTAGATTACTGAGAGTGGAAATAACTGGGGAGAAAGAAACTATTCCAAATATTCTTTTTAGTTTATCGTATGCATCATCAAAGTCTTTAGGAAAAATATAAACTCTCCCTTGGCTTATTTTAATCTCTGAGTCAAATGCAGATTTTATATTTGATTTTAATTTTCTCTCAAATCTCGATCTAACACGTGG
>JAISIQ010000053.1 GCA_031261945.1 Methanobrevibacter sp. | reverse complement strand
TTAAATTAAAATATAGAGTGAGATGAATGTTCCAGACAGAAAGAATGCGTAAACTTAGGATTATATCTTTAGATCAGTATTCTGCTTCTATTGTTCATAGATTACATGAACAAGGCATTGTACAGATTGAAGATATTTCAGAACGTATTCAACAGAATCCTGAATGGGCAAATCTTCTAAAACCTTCAAAGGTAACTCCTTTAACAAGTAAAATTTCTTCACTTTTAATGAAGGCCTCAGGTATTGTAGAAACATTTGATTCTGCATTATCTGAAAAAACTGGAATAAAAGATATGGTAATGTCTTTTGTAAATCCAGTTATCCCTGATAAAAAAGAAATTGAAGAATTAAATGCAGAAAATTTAGTTGTTAAGGCAGAATCACTTCTTAATGAAGTGGAATCTCAAACTAAGGTAATAGAGGGTCAAATAGCTACTATCGACAGTGAAATTAGTGAACTTAACTCAAATAAAAGCTTGGCTGAAAAATTGATTAATTTTGATATAGATTTAGCTCTTTTAAATGATACTGAGTACACTTCGACAATTGTTGGAAGGATTGATGTTGAATCTGCTTTGAAATTTAAAGAAGAAGCTAATAAATTAACTGATAAGTTATTGATATTAGATGATTCTGATTTAAGCAATCAAACTAAAAGTAATAAAACTAAAAGTAATAAAAAAGATAAAAGTAAAAATAAAGATAAGAATGGTAAAAAGAATAATGATCAAAATCTCATAAATATCATTGTAATATCTTTAAAAGAGAATAAAGATGAAATTTTTGCTTTACTTAGAAGTTTTGATTTTGAAAAATATGATATTAATAATATAGAAGGTACTCCTTCTGATGTTATTTCAAATTCTGATTCAAAACTTAAAGAATTAGAAAAAGAGAAATCTAATGCTTTAGCTCAACTTAAAAAAGTAGCTGAAAAATATGATGATGATGTTTTAATTCTAAAAGAACAATTAGAAATTGAAAAAGAAAGAAATGAGATTTTTGCTACTTTTGGTGAAACTGATAAAACTAATATGCTTGAAGCTTGGGTTCCTTTAAAAGATGTGGATAAAGCTAAAGATATTATTGAAAGAGCAAGTGAAGGCCATTCTGTTGTTGAAATAGAAGATGTAGGTAAAGATGACAAAGATGTACCAGTTCTTCAAAATAATCATTGGTATGCAAAACCTTATGAAGTTATTGTAGGTATGTATTCTCCTTTAAAATATAGGGAAATCGACCCTACTATTCTTGTAGCTATTATGTTGCCTTTCTTCTTTGGTTTTAATTTAACTGATGCCTTTTATGGAGCCATTGTCAGTATAATGGGTTTCATTATTTATAGAGGCATTGGAAAAGTCAATCCAACTTTAAGAAGTTTTGGATTAATATTTATAACATGTGGAATATGGGCTATCATACTGGGACTTCTAACTGGAGGTCTTATTGGTGACTTTGTTCCAAGATTCTTAGGTTTCAATCTTCCAACTGTTATTCCTGCAATTGATGCATTTAAACAACCTCAAAATATATTAATAATAGCTATTTCCATTGGTATAATTTATACTAATCTTGGTTTTGTATTAGGTGCAATTAATAACTGGAGATATGGTGATAAGAAAGAAGCTATTAGTTCTCAAATCGTATGGTTTGTATTTGAGGCAGGACTTGTTTTACTTGCATTAGGTTTCTTAATGCCATCTGTTGGTATGATAGGAATGATTGCTGGAGGAGTCCTGATTTTAGTAAGTATTGGTCTCTTAGTATGGGGAGGCGGAGCTTATGGGCTCATGGATATTTTCTCATATATGGGGGATATTTTATCCTATGCTCGTCTTTTAGCACTTTGTTTAGCTACTGGTGGAATAGCTATGACTGTTAATATTTTAACAGGAATGATGGTTGATATGGTTCCATTTGTAGGAATTATTATAGCAATATTTGTATTTATTGGAGGACATCTTATTAACTTCCTTTTCCAAATATTAGGTGCTTTTGTTAATGCTCTTCGTTTGCATTATGTTGAATTTTTCGCCCAATTCTTTATGGGAGGAGAAAATAAATTCAACCCATTTAGTGCAAAAAGAAATTTCACAAAACTAAGAAAAGAACAAAACTAAAAGAACAAAACTAAGAGAAGATAATAATTAAAATATAATAATTAAAATCATAAATAATAAAATAAATTAAATAAAATAAAAAAATTAAATTACATAAAATTAAAATATATAAAAAATTTAAGATTAAATTTAAATTAAGAATAATTAAGGAGATAAAAATATGGTAGAAATTGCATTAGGAACTGCTTTAGCAGCTATTGGTGCTGGAGTAGCTATTGGGTTTGCTGGTTTAGGATCAGGTTTAGGTCAAGGAATTGCGGCAGCTGGAAGTGTAGGTGCTGTAGCAGAAGATAAAGGTATGTTTGCTCAGGGTATTATTTTCTCTGCATTGCCAGAGACTCAGGCGATTTATGGATTTTTGATTGCTATCTTGTTACTTGTATTTTCAGGTTTACTTGGTGGAGGTGCAGGTCTTTCAACCACATCTGGTCTTGTTGCTGTTGGTGTAGGTGCTTCTATTGGATTTGCAGGTCTTGGTTCTGGTATGGGTCAGGGAATAGCTGCAGCATCTTCTGTAGGGGCAGTTGTTGAAGATAAAGGTATGTTTGCTCAGGGTATTATTTTCTCTGCATTGCCAGAGACTCAGGCGATTTATGGTTTCTTAATAGCTATATTGCTTATGGTATTCGGTGGAATTTTAGGATAATAAATATTTTAGAAAATAACCATTTTAGAATATAATAAACATTTTAGAATAATAAATTTTAAAATTGGAGGTCAAAAATGAGCTCTGGAACAGAAAAAATTGTTTCGAATATTCTTTCAGAAGCTCAGATTAAAGCTGACACAATTATCCAAAAGGCACAAACAGAAACCCAATCTATTGAAGAAAAAGGTTCTAAAGAAGCCCAAATGGAAAAAAAGAAAATATTAGATGAAGCTCAAAAGCAATCTGATATGAGATATCAGCAAATAATATCTGAAGCTAAAATGAACTCTAGGAGATTAGAACTAGGGGCTAGAGAGGAAGTAATTGAAGAATCATTTAATAAAGCTACAGAAGAGCTAAAGAAAATAGCTTCTACTTCTGATAGTGAATACATAGATTCATTAAATAATATGATTAAAGAAGCTGCTATTGAAATCAATGGTGGGGATTTAATTGTTCATGTAAAAGAAGAAGATAAAAGTAAAATCGAAGGATCTATTGCTAAAATAGCTAATGAAGTCAAATCTGAAACTGATAATGATACAAATTTAGAGTTTGGAGACTCCATAACTACTATTGGTGGAGCTATTTTAAAAACTAAAAATGGAGATATTGAAGTTAATAATACAATAGAATCTCGTATGGTAAGATTTAGAAAATTACTTCGTTCAGAGGTAGCTAGTATTTTATTTAAATAAGGAGAATAAATTATGGCTGATGAATTTACTACAATTTTGACAAGTCTTGGACTTTCAACAGAAGCTTTTATAGCAATATTAGTTATTGTGCTTCTTGTTATTGGTGCAGTAGTTGTTGTTATTGTAAGCAGACCAGTTTTAGATATTTATCCTTATCTTCTTCCAAACGCAAGAGTAAGAGCTAGAAAAGGTAGATTATTCGATGAAAAGCATTTTTCTGAAATTATCGAGTCTGATAATATTGATGAGATTACAAATTATCTTAGAGGATTTCCAGATTATGCTGAGCATATAGATAATTATTCTCTTGAAAAATCATTAGATATTCAGTTATCTGAAACATATGATATGATTGCAAGAATAGCTCCTGAAAATATTAAAAAAGCTTTTGTAGCTTTAGCTAAAAAATCTGATATTAATAATATTAAGAGTCTTATAACTGCTAAAGAAGCAAATTTAAATAGTAATGATACTTCAAATCTTTTAATTCCTTCTGGAAAATTATATGAAGATATTCAACATTTAATTGATTCTAATACTGTTGAAGATGTTGTAGCAGGTTTAGATGGGACTGAATATGGGGTTGTTTTAGAAGATGCATTAAATGAATATAAAGAATCTAAAATGATTCTGCCTCTTGAAGCTGCTTTAGATAAATATTATTTAGAAAATTTATTAACTGCAGCAAATGTTCCTTCTAATGATAACACTGCTATATTATATTCTTATATTGGTTCTCAAGTTGATGTAAACAATATAAAATTAATCATTAGAGCAAAGACTGATGGCTTAAATTATGAAGGTATTAGTCCATATATGATTAAAGAGGGTCATGATATTAAAGAATGGAAGTTAAAAGATTTAATGGAATCTGAAGATGTATCTGGAGTAATTAATAGTTTAGAAGGTACAGATTTCGCACAAATTCTTAATGATAATCTTCAAAATTATAATGAAACTGGATCTGTTGCTGTATTTGAAAAAGCTTTAGATGAATATATTTCAGATTATGCTAATTCTCTTTCTTTAAAAAATCCTTTAGGTATTGGCCCTATTATAGGATTTTTAAATAAAAAAGAAAAAGAAGTTAAAAATCTTAAAATCATTGCAAGAGCTAAAAGAGAAGCTGGTTTTCCAGTATCTGAAATTCAGGAGATGTTAGTATGAGCTCTGTTGCAGTAATTGGAGATATTGATACTGTTACTGGTTTTAAACTTGGGGGCATTAAAAGAGGTTTCATTGTTGAAACTGATGAAGAAGCTAAAGAAGCTCTTGGAAGTTTAATTAATAAAGATAAAATTGATAATGATAAGTTTGTTGATAATGAAAATAGCAATGAAAATAATATTAATAATAAAATTAATAACAAAAATAATAACAATGAAAATAAAGATGAAATTGCAATTATTATTATCACTGAAAAAATTGCAGATAATATTAGAGAATATATTGATAAAAAAATTGGTTCAGATGTTTTACCAATGATTATTGAAATACCAGATAAGTCTGGTCCTTCTGATAGGACAACAGATCCTATGGGAGAACTTATCAAAAGAGTTATTGGGGTAGAGATGGTCAAATGATTACCGAAGGAAATATTATTAAAATTGCAGGGCCTGTTATCATCGCTGATGGTATGAGAGGAACCCAAATGCATGAAATGGTTAGAGTTGGAAACAACAAGCTCATTGGAGAAATTATTGAGCTTGAAGGCGACACTGCAACCATTCAAGTTTATGAAGAAACAGCAGGTTTAAAACCTGATGAGAAAGTAGAAAGTACTGGAGGTCCATTATCCGTAGAATTAGGTCCTGGAATTATGGGATCTATTTTTGATGGGATTCAAAGACCTCTTGAAGTTATTAAGGAAAAATCTGGTTCTTTTATTGAAAGAGGTATAGATGTACCTTCTATTAATAAAGAGAAAAAATGGACTTTTGATCCTATAGCTAAAGTTGGAGATACAGTTAATGGTGGAGATGTACTTGGTAAAGTTCAAGAAACATCTGCAGTTTTACAAAAAATATTGGTTCCTCCTACTATTGAAGGTAAAATAGTCAGTATTGTTTCTGGTGGAGAATTCACAGTAGAAGAAGATATTGCTGAGATTGAAACTGAAGATGGAATCAAAAAAGTACAAATGCTCCAAAAATGGCCTGTTAGAAAAGGAAGACCTTATAAAGATAAACTTGATCCAGATATACCATTAATAACTGGACAAAGAACTCAGGATACTTTCTTCCCAGTAGCTAAAGGAGGATCTGCTGCAATACCAGGTCCATTTGGGTCTGGTAAGACTGTTACACAACAACAATTAGCTAAATGGTCTGATGCAGATATTATTGTTTATGTTGGTTGTGGAGAACGTGGAAATGAAATGACAGAGGTACTTTTAGAGTTCCCTGAACTTGAAGATCCGAAAACTGGAAATCCTTTAATGGATAGAACCGTTCTTATAGCTAATACTTCAAATATGCCTGTTGCAGCTAGGGAAGCTTGTGTATATACTGGTATTACTATTGCAGAATACTTCCGTGATCAAGGTTATGATGTTGCACTTATGGCAGATTCTACTTCAAGATGGGCAGAAGCTATGAGAGAAATTTCAGGAAGACTTGAAGAGATGCCAGGTGAAGAAGGATATCCTGCATATCTCGCATCAAGACTTGCTCAGTTTTATGAAAGAGCTGGAAGAGTTAAGACTCTTGGAACTGAAGACAAAATTTCATCTGTTTCTATTATTGGAGCAGTATCTCCTCCTGGTGGAGATTTATCTGAACCAGTTACACAGAATACTTTACGTATCTGTAAAGTATTTTGGGCATTAGATGCTTCTCTTGCAGATAAACGTCATTTCCCATCTATTGATTGGTTACAAAGTTATTCTTTGTATGTTGATAGTGTTCAAGGATGGTGGGAAGAAACAGCATCTATGGATTGGAGAGAAACTCGTGATGAAGCTATGGTATTGCTTCAGAAAGAATCTGAACTTCAAGAAATTGTACAACTTGTTGGACCAGATGCTTTACCTGACAGTGAACAAATTACATTAGAAACTACTCGTATGATAAGAGAAGATTTCTTACAACAAAATGCATATGATGAAGTCGATACTTATTGTTCTCCATCTAAGCAATATGAAATGTTAAAGACAATTGTATTGTTCCAAAAAGAAGCTACAGCTGCTCTTGAAGGAGGAGCTGATTCTAAAAGTATAATTGATCTTCCTATAAAAGAAGAAATAGGTAGAATGAAATTCATACCAGAAGAAGAATTCCCTACAAAAGTAAAAGAAATTCAAGAGGGAATTGTTAAACAATGTAGTGAGGTGTAAAAATGAATACTGATATTAAAACAAGAGAATACACCACTGTTACTGAAGTTGCAGGTCCTTTAATGATTGTTGAAGGTGTTGAAGGTGTTGCTTATAATGAGATTGTAGAAATTGAAACACCTACTGGGGAAAATAGAAGAGGGCAAGTTCTTGAAGTAAAAGAAGACATAGCTGTTGTTCAGGTTTTTGAAGGAACAAGTGATTTAAACACTAAAAATACAAAAACAAGATTTACTGGTGAAACAGCAAAAATAGGTGTTTCTTTAGATATGATGGGACGTATTTTTGATGGAACTGGTAAACCAATTGATGGTGGTCCAGAAATCATCCCTGAAAAAGAATTAGATATTAATGGAAGTCCTATGAATCCTTCTGCTCGTGAATTCCCTGCAGAATTTATCCAAACTGGTATCTCTACTATTGATGGAATGAACACATTAGTAAGAGGGCAAAAACTTCCTATATTTTCAGGTTCTGGTTTGCCTCATAATGATTTAGCTGCTCAAATAGCAAGACAAGCAAAAGTTGTAGCTGAAGGTACTGATTTTGCAGTTATATTTGCAGCAATGGGTATTACTCACGAAGAAGCAAATTTCTTCATGAAAGATTTTGAAAGAACTGGGGCTCTTGAGAGAGTAACTGTTTTCATGAATTTAGCTGATGATCCTTCTGTTGAAAGGATTCTTACTCCGAAAATGGCACTTACAACTGCTGAATATTTGGCTTTCGAACATGACATGCACGTATTGGTTATTTTAACTGATTTAACTAATTATTGTGAAGCTTTGAGAGAAGTTTCTGCTGCAAGAGATGAAGTTCCTGGAAGAAGAGGGTATCCTGGTTACATGTACACTGATTTAGCAGGTATTTATGAAAGAGCTGGACGTATTGCTGGTAAAGAAGGTTCAATTACTCAAATGCCTATTTTGGTCATGCCTCAAGATGATATTACTCATCCTATTCCTGATTTAACTGGATATATTACTGAAGGACAAATAGTACTTAGCCGTGAATTACATAGGAAGGGTATTTATCCTCCAGTAGATGTACTTCCATCACTTTCTAGATTGATGAGTGGAGGTATTGGTGATGATAGAACTCGTGAAGATCACAGTGGAGTCTCAGACCAACTTTATTCTGCTTATGCTGAAGGGCGTAATTTAAGAGATTTAGTGGCAGTTGTTGGTGAAGAAGCTCTTACAGAAAGAGATCAAAGTTTCTTGAAGTTTGCTGATGAATTTGAAAAACAGTTTATTACTCAAGCTAAAGATGAAGATAGAACTATTGAAGAAACTTTAGATCTTGGTTGGAAATTATTAAGTTTACTTCCTCAATCTGAACTTAAACGGGTTAAAGAAGAACATATTGCAAAATATCTCCCGAACAGAGATATTATTGAATAATTGCTAAAAGTTTAGTAATTCTAAAATCTTAGTAATTACTAAATTTATTAATAAAAATAATTAAGATAATATTAATATTATTAAAATAATAATAATAATAATATTGATTTATCTATTTATTTTTATAGGAGAGTAAAATGGCACAAGAAACTATTGAAGGAATCAATCCTACTCGTATGGAGCTTTTAAATCTTAGGAACAGAGAAAAGCTTGCAGTTAAAGGTCATAGTTTACTTAAAGAAAAACGGGATGCTTTAATTATGGAATTTTTCGATATATTAGATCGGGTTAAGGGGTCTCGTGAAAATGTTGAAAATATATTAAAAGAAGCTTATGAAAATTTAACATCTGCACAAGTAATTATGGGAGATTTAGCTGTTCAAAAATCTGCTTTATCTGTTAAAGAATCTGTTGATGTGAGTATTGATTCAAGAAGTATTATGGGTGTTGTTGTTCCTGTAGTTGAATCTAAAATTGATTCACGAACTCTTGTTGATAGAGGTTATAGTTTTTCAGATACATCAGTTAAATTAGATGAAGCTGCTAAAAAATTTGAAGAAGCTATTTCTTTAGTTATAGAACTTGGGGAGATAGAAAAAACCATTTATCTTTTAGCTGCTGAAATAGAAGCTACTAAAAGGCGTGTAAATGCTTTAGAACATATTATGATTCCAAAATTTGAAAACACTGTAAAATCTATTGAAATGAGACTTCAAGAAATGGAAAGGGAAAATTTTGTTCAATTGAAAATGATTAAATCTTCAATTGAGTCTGAGTCTGAATAGCTGGTGATTAATATGGTTAGAATTTTAAATCCAGTAGGTGAATTTAAAAAGGAGATGGAACATTCCGAATCAGGTAAAATGGATTTGAAAATGGGAGATATTCCTATTTTATCTAAAGTCATTGTTGCTGATGAAAATGTTGAACTAATAGAAGGAAAGTCAGTTTCAATTAAAATTGAAGAAATTGAAATCCCTAAAAATTATATTACTTCTATTGGTGCATATGCTTCTAATAGATATGGCCATCCAATAGCTGTGGGTTCTGATGCACATATTCCTTTATCAATGGATAAAACAGTTAATAGGGCAGCATTTGTTGTTGTATCTAATGGGAAAATTGAAAAAGGAGATTTGTTAGGATTTTTGTCTCTATTCCCAGTAGAACTTATTAATAAGAATATAGGGTAATTTAAATTTCTATATTCTTTTATTTATTATTTTTAGAGTTTTATACAGTTTTTATTTAAAGTAATGGTTTTTAAAATTCTTATTTATTTATGATAAAAGGTAAATTATGAAAAGAGACCCTATACAACAATATTTCAAAGATCCTGATAATAAAGCTAAGTTATTTGTAGG